>JANNVM010001208.1:0-1892 GCA_031414455.1 Verrucomicrobiota bacterium | reverse complement strand
CCGGCCAGCGTGGCCGGGCCTGGACCCGCCGTGTTTCCGCCCCTTGATGAGGCGATTACGCGGTCACAAAGCTTTCTGCTCTCCGAACAAAAACCCGAGGGCTATTGGGTCGGCGAATTGATGGTCGATGTGACCCTGGTCGCCGACATGGTGTTTTTCTACCACTGGTGGGGCAAAGTCGAGGCCGATTGGGAACGCCGCGCGGTCAACCACATCTTCCGCAAACAACTGGCGGACGGTGGCTGGAATATTTATCCCCACGGCCCGGCCGAGGTGAACGCCACCGTCAAATCCTACCTCGCCCTCAAACTGGCCGGCGTGCCGGTCAACGACCCGCGCATGCTCCAGGCCCGCGCCATGGCCAACGCCCTGGGCGGCGTGCCGCGGATGAACACCTTCTCCAAACTCTACCTCGCCCTCCTCGGCCTGGTGGGTTGGAATCACGTGCCCACGATCCCC
Organism: Verrucomicrobiota bacterium; assembly: GCA_031414455.1. Taxonomy (GTDB): domain Bacteria; phylum Verrucomicrobiota; class Verrucomicrobiia; order Verrucomicrobiales; family V1-33; genus V1-33. Next base: position 1,433 of record JANNVM010001208.1, on the reverse strand, counting down.
TGCGAAGTGCTGCTCATCGGGAAATGGTTCCACGTCAATTTTTGGGAAATGAGCAATTGGTCCCGCGCCATGCTCATCCCGCTGGCGATCATCAACCATTTCCGTCCCACCCGCACCCTGCCGGCCGGGCTGAATCTCGACGAGCTGTATCCGAACGGAAAATGGATCCTCAACGAGACCCTGCGCCCGCGGTATTTTGATTTTTCCCTCCGCAACGCCTTCCTCTGGCTCGACCGCCTCCACAAGCTCGCGGAGGCGTTCTCCCGCGCCAGACTGCATCCCTTCCGCCAACGGGCTTTGAAACGCGCCGAAGCCTGGATGCTCGAACGTTTCGAAGGCAGCGACGGCCTCGCCGCCATCTTCCCCGCGATGCTCAACGCGCTCATCGCACTCAAGGCGCTGGGCTATCCCGATGACCATCCGCAGGTCATCCGCGCCCGGCGCGAGCTCAAGAATCTGGAGCACGAAGAGAAGGATACGGTCCGCATCGAGCCGTGCTTCTCGCCCGTGTGGGACACCGCCATCGTCGCCATGTGCCTGCGTGAGTCCGGCATTCCCGCCGAACATCCGCGCATGAAGCAATGCGCCGACTGGCTGATGGAGAAGGAAATCCGTTTTCGCGGCGACTGGTATTACAAGAACCCCGTCAACGTCGAGCCGAGCGGCTGGGTCTTCGAATACGAGAACAAGTGGAACCCGGACGTGGACGACACCGCGATGGTCCTGCTCGCGCTGCGCCAGATTCCCACCGACAACCCGGCCAAACGCGATGAGTGCTTCCAGCGCGGGCTGAAGTGGATGATGACCTTTCAGTGCAAGGACGGCGGCTGGGCGGCCTTCGACAAGGACTGCACGAAAGGCGTCCTCGAGAAAGTCCCCTTCGCCGACCACAACGCCATGCTCGATCCCGAGTGCGCCGACATCACCGCGCGCATCCTCGAACTGCTGGGCTACGAAGGCTATGCCGTTACGCATCCGCAGGTCATCAAGGCGCTGCAGTTCATCCGCGACCATCAGGAAGACGACGGTTCCTGGTATGGCCGTTGGGGCGTGAATTACATCTATGGCACGTGGCAGGTCTTGCGCGGACTGCGCGCGCTGCACATCAACATGAACCAGCGCTGGCTGCTCAAGGCCCGCGACTGGCTGGAGACCGTGCAGAACGAAGACGGTGGCTGGGGCGAACGTTGCAACACTTACGACGACCCGGTTTTCAAGGGCAAAGGTCCGAGCACCGCTTCACAGACCGCGTGGGCCTTGATGGGCTTGTGCGCCTTCGACGATCCGAACCGGGACAGTATCCGGCGCGGCATCGAATATCTCGCGCGCACGCAGAATGCCGACGGTTCTTGGACCGAGCACGAGACGACGGGCACGGGTTTCCCCCGCGTCTTCTATCTCAAGTACGACATGTATCGGAACGCCTGGCCGCT
>JANNVM010001207.1:0-17077 GCA_031414455.1 Verrucomicrobiota bacterium | reverse complement strand
CGTCGCGAAGCTCGCCCAGGCCGCCCAGCAAGCGCGGCGGGCTGACGGCCTGCCGCGGATTCTCCGCGCTGTTGTCCCACGAGATGAGCGCGTCGAGCCGCGTGCCGGCGGGCAGCTTCACGGGCGCGGGAAAGGCGTAGTCTTCCTGCCATGCGAAATCCCAGTCGGACATCTTGAGCAGCCATTGTTTCTCTCCGTTCGGCAGGGTGGCCGTCATTTCCATGCGTTTTCCAAGGTAGTGGGCGTGGGCATTCACCGCGATGGCCTCGACATCCACCGGCAGCACCATGCTGCTTTGTTTGATATACTCCTTTTCTCCCGCCGGAATGCTGATGCCTGACAAAATCCCAAAAAACGGCGGCACCGGCACGATCGTCCATGGACGCGAGGTCGGTTTGTCCGAGACATGGAAGCCCAGCACCGATTTGTCCAGCACCGGTTTTCCGGTCGGGTGATAGTGGACCTGGATGACGAGGTCCGATCCCTTCGGCAGCAGCCATGCGAGTCCATAGGGCACCGGAGCGACCTGGGTGCCGACATCCCATCCGCCGAGGTAGCGGAGGCTGCCATTGCTCTGGCCCATGCCATTGTAGCCGGGCGCGGGATCGGCGGCATCCGCAGCGCGGGCCTTGCCCCCGGTATCCAGAAAATAGAGCACATGATGCACCACGGAAGGGACCCCGGGTTTCAGTTCGATGGCATTGACCCATGTGTCCTGCCCGAGGTTCAGCGGAATGACGAAATTGCGGTAAATGTCAGGCCCGTCCGCCGGCACGCTGAAGGCCTCCGGCATTTCGGCGACGATGTCGGGTTTCCCCAACTGCCAGTCCCGGGGAAACTCCGGAAGCGCCGGCAGTTTCGACGCGTCGCCCTCCGGCGTGCCCGTCTCCACCCAGCGGCGGATAAGTGTGATCTGATCATCCGTCAGGGAGCGGTCATTGGCGTATTCGATCACCCCGCGATCCGCGTGCCATGGAGGCATCACCCGGTCACCGGTGACTTCCACAATCTGCTTCGCACGCTTCTTCACTTGTCCGTAGTCCAGCAGAGAGAAAGGTGCCGCCTGACCTTCGCGGTGACAGCCCGCGCATTTGGAAAATACCACCGGTGCGATGTGCTCACTGAAGGTTGGTGCCTCTGTCACCGCCGCCGAGGCAGCGGTGGAGGCGAAAAGGATTACGCTGAAGAGGGCAGGGAAGGGGATACGGTCACTCATGCCCGCACTTGAACCCGTCGAGCCCGTCTGGCAAGCCGGCCGGAGGTGATGGGGCTTCCCCTGGGGAACAAACCGACTGAACAAGCCTTGACGGGAGCGCCGCCAGTTCATTAAAACCATCTTAATTTATGAATGCATGCACCCATCTCCTCACAGTGCTCGCGCTTGCTGCCCTTGCTGATGGCGTGCGGGCCGATGTCCGCATCACCGAACTGCACGCTGCGCCTAACGAACGATTTCTCCGCTGGGATGCGATCGGCCAGCCGCGTCTGGGGACGGGCCCGGCCTGGTTCGATACGGCGTTCGATTCCTCGACGTGGCTCGTGGGGCCGGCACCGCTGGGTTTTAATGCGACGGTGGCGACGAATCTGAATGCGGCGATGTTCGGCAGGACGCCGTCGCTCTATGTGCGGAAGGTTTTCACTGTCACGGCACCGAATGCGGCGACGACGACGAACCTGCGGCTGAACATTGATGCGAATGACGGCTTCGTTTGTTTCATCAATGGCAAGGAGGCGGCGCGCGCGCGGCTCGGGGCGGCGAGGATGTTCGTCTATGCGGACGCGACGGCATTCTCCGCGCGGCCTGCGGCCCCGGCGGGCGTGCAGGTTTTTAATCTCGGGCCGGCGAATTCGCTGCTCGTGCCCGGCGACAATATTATCGCCATCCAGGTGGTGAACTTCGCCATTGATGCGAAGGGTGACGTGAAGCTGGACGCGGCGCTGGAGTTAAATGACGGCATCCTTACGACGACGGAGTTCAGCGAGAACTTTAACAATGCGAATGGCGTGAGCCGCACGCACACAAACACGGCGGGCAGCGTGACAAACACTTCGTCAGGCACGCCGCCTGCGGGATCGTGGCTGGCGAATGCCGCGGACCCGGAGAGCGATGCTGCGTGGTCGGCGCTGGAGATCGTGCAGTCGCTGGAGACGACGGGCGGCGCAGGGAATACGGGGAATTTGAAGATGAACTTCACCGGCACCGCGCCCACGCAGCCGGCGAAAGTCCACGGCCCGCAAATCAGTTTGGCGACGCAATGGCCCGCGGGCGCGGTGACGGATTCGGACCTTGATCAGACGGTCCTCAATTTCAAATACAAGGCTCCGGCGAGCTTCTCGACGAACCTGACTCTGGAGCCAACGGGCGGCTCCGCGGCCCCGGCGCTGGTCATGGGCGGGCTGACGCCGGCGGCCATCCCGCCGCACGAAGACGTAAAGGGCTGGTGGCGTTTTGAAAATCACACCTCGGGCGCGACGGTTGTGCCAGGCGCGGCAGGCGCAACCATTTCCAATGCGCCGAGTGTGACGAATCCGGCCATTGCGCAGGCGACGCTGGTCACGGCGAATGCGGCGAAGTATTCCGCCGACCTCCCCGGCGTGCGCATTCTTGATCCCATCACCGGCTCGGTCTATGACAACACCTTCGCCTTCGATGCCACCCTCGCCAACGCGCGCTTCTCCGCGCCGACCAATGCGATCTACGACACTTCGGGCTTTACGATCGAGTTCTTCATCAAGCTCAGCGGCGAGCCGACGGGGTTCGATTCGTTTTGCCGCCGCTACCTCGACGGGCCTAACGCGGACAGCGCCACGGCTTCCGACCGCCAGGTGTGGCAGGTGGATTTCGATCACGGCACGGCGAATACGGGCTTCGGCAAGGTGCGGAGCCGCTGGGATACCATCGGCATTTCGCCTGCTTCGCTGGACAACAATCGAGTGACCGCCGGCCACTACCTCTTTGTGGACACACCCTCCGGCGACGGGAACTTCAACAACTACGGCGCGGCGGCGGATGTTTATACGCTGGGGGACCAGGCGAACGACACGGCGAGCAACATCTGGCACCATGTGGCGGTGACTTTCGACGGCCCGGCGAAGCGCGCGACGATCTACACAGACTATGTGGCCGGCGGAACGCTGGTGCTCAACAACGTGTGGACGCATCCCGGGGCGAACATTGACTTTGGAAAGTTCAGCAGCGCGCTCATGCCCGCGCCGGCCGGCGCGGCGTGGACATTGAAGATGGACGAAGTGCGCTACACCGGTCGCGTGCTCGCGCCGGCAGAGATGCTGCGAGCGGTGACGGCGGATGCGAGCGGCTTCCTCAGCTACAGCGCGAAGCTGAGCACGGCCACATTGGCGAGCCGCACCGCCTTCCTCGCGGCGCTCAATGGCGCGAACGGCCAGGGCTTTCGCCCGGTCTTCAATGTGGTGGACGCCAGCTACGTGACGACGCCGGGCAGAGAGTTCCGCCTCGATGACGTGACGGTGCAATACAATCGCCAGGCACCGGTCACGCCGCTGCTGCCGCTGGCGCAGACGTGGAGTTACCGGCCTGGCTACGGCGAGCCGAGCGGCGGCGTCTTCGAGACCAACCTTCCCGCGGAGCCGAACAATCCCTACGACCAGGCGAGCGTGCCGCCGTTCCCCGACCTGCCACGCTTCGCGGACTACATCGAACTTCACAACGAAGGCGCGAGCGACACCGTGCTCAACGGCTGGTTCCTCAGCGACGACCCCGCCGCGCCGCAAAAGTGGCCGTTCCCCGCCGGCACTGCGATCCCCGCGGGTGGACGCCTGCTCGTTCTCTGCGACGAAAACTCTGCGCTGCCCGGGCTGCAATACCTGCACACGAATTTCAAACTCAGCGAAGGCGGCGAGCGCGTGCGGCTCTCTAACGGCGCGACGCTGGTGGATGAAATTGACTACCCGCGGCAGGATGCGTGCCACAGTTTTGGGCGCCATCCGGGGGACGGTTCGCCCGTCTTTTTCGATGTCGCCACGCCCGGCCAGGTGAACAGCGGCACCATGCAGGCTCAGCGCGTGAGCACGCCGGACCTCTGGAAAGACGCGGCGGCCACGCTTCCGGGGGCGGGCGGATTCTTCACCGGCGCACAGACAGTATATATCACCACGCCGACGCCCGGCGCGGAGATTCGCTACACCTTGAATGGGACGGAGCCGACGGCGGCGAGCATGCTCTACGCCGGCTCGCTGACGATCAATCCGGGGGCCAATGACAAGACCGGCACGCCGGTCCGCGCGCGCGCATTCCTCGCCGGCGCGGTACCGTCGGGCACGAAGAGCGCCACGTTCCTGATCAATCAGAACGTCGCGCTGCGCGGTGTGCCGGCCATGAGTTTCATTGCGGATAACGACCGCGATTTCTATGAGCAGTTCGGCATCATGGCGCTCGTGGGCGGCGTCTATGACGGCAACGGCGTGTGGAGCGCGAGCGCCATGGGCGATTACAATATGGGCCTCATGCACGGGCGCCCCTGCGAGCGGCCCATCTCGCTGGAATGGCTGCGCAGTGACGGCATCCCTGGCTTTCGCGAAGATGCGGGCTTGCGTCTTGCCAGCAGTCCGTTCTCGCGCCCGCGCCTCCGCCTCACTGCGCCGCCGTCGCAATCCCCCTGGGCCGCGAACGCGACGGAGAAGCCCAGCTTCAATATCTTCTTCCGCGAGGATTACGAAAATCCGAAACTGGACTACCCTTTCCTCGGCGAGGAATATCCGGTGAAGACCTTCGATCAACTGCGTCCGCGCGCGGGCAAGAACGACATCAGCAATCCGTTCATCAAAGACGAACTCGTGCGCCGCCTGTTCAACGACATGGGCCACAAGTCCGTGCGCGGCACCATTAACACGCTTTACCTCAACGGCATCTACAAGGGATTCTTCAATACCGTGGAGCGCTACCGCGAGTCCTATTTCCAGGCGCACTTTGATTCCAGCAACGCCTGGGATATTCGTATCAACGACGGCCTCGAAGACGGCGACGGCCTGGAGTGGCTCGACACGATGGCGAAGCTCCTGACCATGAGCCAGGACGTGGCCAGCAAGCCAAAGTGGGACGCCGCCGTGGCGGAGGTGGACCTCAATGAGTGCATCGACTACTGGCTCATGAACATCTACATGGGCATGTGGGACTGGCCGAACAACAACTGGGTGGCGGCGCGCGAACGCATCCCGTCCGGCGTCTGGCGGCTCCACATCTGGGACGCCGAGGGCAGCTTCGGCCACAGCGGCACCAAGCCTCCTAACCACGACACCATTCTCACCGACCTTCGCACCAACAGCGGAACCGGCACCAGCCAGCAGAGCGAGATGTTCCGCCGCTGGTATGCCTCGCCGGAATTCAAACTCCGCGTCGCCGACCGCGTGCATAAGTGGTTCTTCAACGGCCAGGTTTTGGATGACCGCGTGCCCGCGACGTGCCGGATCAAGCAGCGCTCGGATGAAATGAAGGGACCATTCGCACCGCTGCTGCTCTACACCCACGGAGGCACGTTCAGCGAAGCCTTCTTCAACAACTGGACCACGGCGACGACGGCGAATCCGAACCAGGGCACCTGGACCGTCGCGATGAGCAATCGCCGCTCGCACCTCTTCAATGCCGCGCCGGCACCCGCGTCGAACATCAGCTTCCGCACGCACAATCTCTGGCCCGCCACGGAGCCGGTCACCTTCGGCCAGCACGGCGGCGTGGTGCCCGCGGCCTACAGCCTCGCCATTTCCATGAACGCCACCGCGCCCGCCGGCAGCACCGTCTATTGCACTACCGACGGCCGCGACCCGCGCGACTGGGGCGGCACGCCCGCTGCCGGTGCGGCGACTTATGTCACCGCCGCCGCGCCGGATTCCTTCAGCCTCGCGCTCCCGGCCGCGCTCTACACCACAGTGAAGGCCCGCCTGCACAACGGCACGAACAATGAGTGGAGCGCGCTAACTGAGGCAACATTCCAGACCGCCACGGTGCCGGCGACGGCAGCGAATCTTGTCGTCAGCCAGATCATGTACAGTCCGCCGGACGCTACTCCGGCCGGGATTGCCGCAGGCTTCACGAACCGCGACGATTTTGAATATTTGGAACTGATGGCCGTCGGCGCGGATCCCGTGAGTCTTGACAATGTGAAGGTCATCGCCGGCATCAGTTTCGACTTCGCCACCGGTGTCACCGCTTCACCGGTCCGTGCGCTCGCGCCGGGCGATACGGTCCTCCTTGTCAGGAGCAAGCCTGCTTTCCGCCAGCGTTATGGGACCAGTCTCGATGCGCGCATTGCCGGGGCGTGGCTCGGCAATCTCAGTAACAGCGGCGAGCGCGTCTGGATCACGGGTCCCGACGGAGCGGATGCGGACACGACTCCTGATACGATCCAGGATTTCAGCTTTGATGACGACGAGTCTCTGGGCTGGCCGGAAGCCGCGGACGGCCGCGGCTCTGCTCTGGAACTCATCAGCCCCGCGACGAATCCGGATCACAGCGTTCCGGCAAATTGGACCGCGACTCTGCAATGGGCCGGCTCGCCTGGATCGCTCGTGATTCCCGTAACCTTCGCCAACTGGCTGCCGGGTCATTTCAATGCCGGGGAACTCGTCGAACCAGGCATCACCGGCCCGGACGCTGATCCGGATCACGAGGGCCTCAGTAATCTCATTGAGTTTGCTCTCGGCACGCTGCCTGATAAATCGTTGTCAGGTAATCAGGCGGCACTGCCGGCTTACAGTGTCGCTCCCGGGCCGGACACCCTGGATCATCTCCTGGTGACCTGGACAGTGAATGCCCAGGTGCTTGATTCGATTACCTTCACTGCCGAAGCCGGCAGTGACCTCGCCGGGTGGACGCCGCTCACGGCGCTGCCGCCGGTGCTGAATCCGGACGGCAGGGCGACGCTGCTGTTCCGTGATGGAGTGGAATGGAAATCCGCACTGCGGCGTTACGTAAGGGTGCGGGTCACGGCGCTTTGAATCATGTCAATCTTTCGCCCGGAATTTTTGCGGTGCCTTTATCTTCAGGGCGAGCAGTGAATGCACGGTTCCATTGCCGCTGTCGGCGATGAGGATGAGCGACTGGCTCCCGTCGTCAAGCCGTGTCCCGGCGGCGATGCCCTCCCAATTGGTTAGTCCGGCGGCTTTGCGGTAAACCAGGTGCTTCTGCGCCGGAGTGAATTCAACGCCGGCCAGCGCGGGCAGCGGTGCGGTGTTTGTGGCTCCCGAAAAGCCGGCGAGATAGAGGCGCACCTCCAGGGTGAGGCCAACGACAACGCGCTCCATCACAAGCAGACTGCCGTCGTCGAGCAGGCACATTCCGCTGACACCCGTGCCGCTTCCGCGGAAGCGCATAGCGGACCGCCCGGTGCGCCATGCGAACTGCCGCAGAGGTTTCCATACGGCATCGAATTCCTGGAGCCGCACCAGGCCGCCTGCCTCCGGTGATGATACCGCGCCGTCCGCCGGGAGCGTATCTTCATTCGCCGTCCACGACCGGCCTGCGGCGGCATTTTTTGTCAGGGACTCCATACTCAAATTAGGCCGCACTTTGAGATAGGCCCGGGGGAGTGCCACCGGCGGTGCCGGCCTGCCGGCGAGGGTGAAGCCGGCGATGCCTCCGGGTTGCTCGGCACTAACGAACACCAGTCCGCCGGCGGCATCCCACGCGAGGTCCTCGAAATCCTCCAGCACCGTCTTCACGGGCACCGCCGTCTCAGGCTTCGCTGCGGTGATGAGTCCCGTCTTCCGATCGAGCGTAATCCTCACGGGAATGATGGCCCGCTGCCGGTCGGACACCGCGTAATACAAGTCTTCGCGGCACCACGTCAGCCCGCTGAGGCCGCATATATTGTCCGCTGTGAAAGAAAAATCCGGGCTGGCGCCCGCTGCCTCGATGACCGGCCCGGCGAGGGCCGCGCGCGCGGCGAAAAGGAGGATCAGGCACCGGAGATTCATGCGCAGACAATCCGGGGGTTCGCGATCCATGCCAGGGACAATGCGCCGCTCAATATCCCAGCCACGGTGCGAGCCATTTTTCGGCCTCCGCAACCGTCATGCCTTTTCGCACCGCGTAATCTGAGATCTGATCCTTCTGCAGGTCTGAAATCATGAAATAGTGGCTCTCCGGATGGCTGAAATACAATCCGCTGACCGCCGATCCTGGATGCATGGCCAGTGATTCCGTGAGTGTTACGCCGGTTTGCGCGGAGGCATTTAGAAGATCGAACAGGATCGCCTTCTCCGTGTGATCCGGCTGTGAGGGATAGCCCGGCGCTGGACGGATGCCGCGGTAGTTTTCTTTGATGAGCTGCTCCGCATTGAATTCGTTGGGCCGCTCGTAGCCCCATTCGACCCGGGCGCGGTGGTGGAGGAGTTCGGCAAAGGCTTCGGCGAAACGGTCGGCGATGGCTTTCACCATGATCGAACCGTAGTCGTCGCCGGCCTTTTTGAGTTCCTCGGCAAACTCATCCGCACCGTGAATGCCGACGACAAAGCCCCCGACGTAGTCAGGCCGCGTGCCGCGCGGGGCAACGTAATCGGACAGCGCCTCGTTAGGCCGGTTTGATTCGTTGCCGGTTTTCTCGATCTGCTGCCGCAGGGTGTGAAACGTGTGGCTGACCGCGGCGCGCGAGTCGTCGGCATAAACTTCAATATCATCGCCGGTGCTGTTCGCCGGGAAGAATCCATAGATCCCGCGCGCGACGCAGCGCTTCTCCGCGATGATGCGCTCAAGCCACTCCATGGCGTCGGCATGCAATTTCATGGCCTGCTCGACCACAGTGGGATTCGATGACTTGAAGCGTCGTTCGTCATAGAGCCAAACGCCGCGGAGTTCCCACGTGTGAAAGAACGGCGTCCAGTCAATGTAGGTCGCCAGCTCGCGCAGCGACTGGTCCTTGATGACGCGGGTGCCGAGAAACACCGGCTTCGCGATGTCCACTTTCGACCAGCCGGTCTTTACGGCATTGGCCCGGGCAACCGCGAGGCTGAGGACGGGCTTTTTCGCCCGGTTTCCATACTGCTCTTTGAGTGTCACATGCCTTTCTTCGTTCTCCTCGATGAATGCCTGGCGCTGGTTTTCGCTGAGCAGCGCCGTGGCCACGGGCACACTGCGCGAGGCATCGAGAACATGCACGACGGTGCCGGAATACTTCGGCGCAATTTTCAAAGCCGTATGCGTCGCGCTCGTCGTCGCCCCGCCAATGAGCAGCGGCGTCTTCAAACCCAGCCGCTCCATTTCCGAGGCCACATGGATCATCTCATCAAGCGAAGGCGTAATCAGGCCGCTGAGCCCGATGATGTCCGCGTTCCGCTCTTTCGCCGCAGCGAGGATCTTCTCGCAGGACACCATCACTCCGAGATCAATGACCTCGAAACCATTACACTGAAGAACGACGCCGACGATATTTTTGCCAATGTCATGCACATCGCCCTTCACGGTGGCGATGACCATGCGGCCCGCGGAGTCGGATGATTCGCTTACGTCAGCTTCGCCGCTTCTTCCTTCCGGCCCGCATCCATCAGCGCCTGCTTCAGTCCCCGTCGCGCCACCCGCTCCTCCCATGCTGCTTTGAAGTCCAGCATCATCGCCTCGTCGGCCTGACGAAACCTCTCCGCTGCTCTCTGTGCCCTTGAGGAATCTTTGAAGGGCAATGTCGCTGTAGCGGGAGTCGGAGCGGTTATTGTTGAATTGCTCATGGAGGATAAGGATGCCTGTTTCGATTAGTTTCTCAAGGGATAAGTGAACTCGCTTGATGAGCCAGTCTGCTTCTTTGATCTGAGCCTGGAAATTGGAGTTGTCAGCGATCCTGAGACAAAAGGAATCGTTCTCCTTCAACTCCGCCCACAGTGTGAGCGTGGTGCGAGCCGCCTGAAAGTGACCGCCGGCGGCGCGCTTCAACGGGACGATACGCCCACCTTCCTCGCAGGCGCGCATGGTCATGTTGACGACGGCCTTTTCCCAATTGCTGTAAACGAACCGAATCTCCGCGAACATTCCTGCATTCAACGCAGCTTTGATGTGCGCTCTGCTTCTGACTTCGTTCTGGAGCGTGCCGTCCATGATCAAATCCACTTTCTGTGAAGACATCCCGCGAGTGCCGGATGTTTTTCCACTGCCCTGACCGCCCGCGTTGAAGACGATGAGGCTGTCCTCCGGCAGCGTCTTGAGATACCGCGCGTAAAGCCAGTCAATGAATCCGCCGGCCGGCTCCAGTGTCGCCACGCTCCACTGCTGTCGCGACTCCCGGTTCTCTGCGTAGTCGGCGCTGAGTTCCTGAGCGTTATTGCGGTCGAGGATGTTATCAAAAAGCTCCGTGTAGCGAGTGGCGGCGGCTTCAAGGTTGGCAGCGAGTTCGGCAGCGAACTTCTGTTCGATGACCCGCTCTTCGTCGCTCAATCCTTCGTACGGCTTGTAGCTGAAACTGTCCGCCAGGGTCACGAATCCAGCCGCCGCGGCACGTTTCGCCTCCTTTTCTGCTTCCATGAACGGCGTCAGCCACGCCACGGCCTTCTTCATGACACGCGCGCTCTTTACGACCTGGGGCAGAAACATCTTCCCCTGGCCAAATAAATCGCCGACGATTTTCATGCCGTCCATCAGCGGCCCTTCGATCACCTTGAGCGGGCGGCCGAGTTTGAGCCTGGCCTCTTCGGTGTCGTTATCAATGAAATCGGTGATGCCCTTGAGAAGGCCGTGTGCGAGGCGTGTTTCCACGGGTTCGCTGCGCCAGGCCATGTCCACCTTGCTTTCGCCGGCTTCTTTCTTCTGACCTTTGTATTGCTCCGCAAGATTGACCAGCGCCTCGGTGGCATCAGGGCTCCGGTTGAGGAGCACGTCCTCCACTTTTTCCAGCAGGTCTTTGGGGATCTCATCATAGACCTCGATCATGCCGGCATTGACGATGCCCATGTCGAGCCCGGCTTTGATGGCGTGGTAGAGGAAGGCGCTGTGCATGGCCTCGCGGACCACGTTGTTGCCGCGGAAGCTGAAACTGATGTTGCTCACGCCGCCGCTGACCTTTGCTCCGGGCAGGTTTTGTTTGATCCAGCGCGTGGCTTCAATGAAATCCACGGCGTAGTTGTTGTGCTCCTCGATGCCTGTCGCGACCGTCAGGATGTTTGGATCGAAAATGATGTCCTCCGGCGGGAAGCCGACTTCATCCACGAGGATGCGATAGGCGCGCTCGCAGATGCGAATCTTCTCATCCTTCGATGCCGCCTGGCCGTTCTCATCGAAGGCCATGACGACCGTCGCCGCTCCGTAGCGCAATATCTTCCGCGCGTATTCCCTGAACTTCTCCTCGCCCTCCTTGAGGGAGATGGAATTCACGATGCCCTTGCCCTGGAGAACCTTGAGGCCGGCCTCAATGACGCTCCACTTTGACGAATCAATCATGAAGGGAACTTTGTTCACGGCCGGCTCGGCACCGAGGAGATTCAAGTACTGCGTCATCATGGCCTCGGAATCGAGGAGGCCTTCGTCGAAGTTGATATCAATGACGTTCGCACCGTTCTCCACCTGCTGGCGCGCCACGGCGACCGCTTCATCAAGCTTCCCTTCTTTCACCAGTTTCGCGAACCTCGGGGAACCGGTCACGTTAGTCCGCTCACCGATCATGAGGAAATTCGACTGCGTGGTGAGGGTGTAGCTTTCGCTCCCGCTGAGTTTCATCAGCGGCTCCAGCACCGGCACCCGGCGGGGTGCGATGCCCTCGACGGCTTTGGCAATGGCGGCGATGTGCTCCGGTGTGTTGCCGCAGCAGCCGCCCATGAAATTGACGAACCCGCTCGCGCCAAAATCCCGCGCATACTCCGCCATGTCCGGCGGCAGCAGGTCAAAGCCCGTGGGTGCCAGTGGATTTGGCATGCCGGCATTCGGATAGGCCGAGACGAAGCAGTCCGCTTTCGCCGCCAGTTCTTCAAGGAACGGGCGCATTTTGTCTGGCCCCAGCGAGCAATTCAGACCAATGCTCAATGGCTTGATGTGCCGCATCGCGTGCAGATAAGCCTCCGTCTTCTGCCCGGAGATCATCGTCTCGCCACCCATTCCGACCGCCGCAGAGATCATCACCGGCAAACGCAGCCCGTCTTTTTCGAACACTTCACTCACCGCCACTAGTGCGGCTTTGGCATTCAGGGAATCGAAGATCGTCTCCACGATCAAAATGTCCGAGCCGCCCGCGATCAGGGCCCGTATCTGGTGCCGGTAAGCCTCCACCACCTGGTCAAATGTCACCCGGCGAAAGCTGAGGTCGTTCAAATCGGGAAACTGCGAGAGCGACACCGTGAGCGGCCCGATGCTGCCGGCGACGTAACGCTTCCGGCCGGTTTTTGCGCCGATCTCATCCGCCCACTTCCGGCACTGCCGCGCGGACTCGAAGCTGATCTCCCAGGCGAGGTCGTTGAGGAATTTGTCTCCGAGAATCTTCTGGAAAAACTCCGGGTCCTTGCGTCCTCCGGTCTCCAGCGGGTCTTCAACAAAAAACTCACTCTGGGCCAGCGATGTAGCCGAAAACGTGTTCGTCTCGATGATGTCGGCACCCGCTTCGAGGAACCGGCGGTGGATGTCTTCAATCACATCCGGCCGCGTCAGCGAGAGGATGTCGCCGTTGTTTTTTAAGTCCTTGAGCGCGTCGAGGAACCGCTCTCCGCGCGTGTCCGCTTCGCTCAACCCGTACTCGCGAATCGTCGTCCCCATCGCGCCATCAAGGACGAGAATGCGGTTTTCGAGTTCTTTCCTGAGTTCGAGAGTCTGATCGGGTTGGGGCATGGCTCAGGGAGATTTTCGCTGCCGGATTGCCAGATGCAAGAGCTTATCCATCATCGAATCAAGATACGATGATGCATTAGTCTTTTGCCTGTCGGCCGGGCGCGCAAAAGGGACAGATTCCCAGGCTGGGCTTACGCTGGAAACAATCGCCGCAGGCTTCCTAACTGAAAAAAGGACCGTCCCGGACTTTGTTTCATCAGGCCGGGACGGCCTGACTTTTTCAGGCTTAAGCCCTGGCGCCCGACTGCCGGCCCACAATTCGTCATTGGAAAGTCATCATTCCTGCGGACTTCATCATTTCGATTTCGTCATCCTCTTCCCATGCTCCTCCTCACCGGTCCCACCGCCAGCGGTAAGTCTGCTGTCGCGCTGGCGCTGGCCGCGATGACCGGCGGTGAGATCGTCTGTGCGGATGCGTTTCAGCTTTACGCGGGGCTTCCCCTCCTGACCGCGCAACCGGGCCCGTCCGACCTGACCGCGGTGCGGCACCACCTCTATGGGAGCGTGTCGCCGGCGGAAGACATGGATGCGGCGCGGTTTGGGAAAATGGCTGAGGAGTGTGTGAAGGAGATCACGCGGCGGGGGAAACTGGCGATCGTGACTGGCGGCAGCGGTTTGTATATTAAGGCGCTGACCCACGGGCTTTCGCCACTGCCGCCTCGAGATGCCGCGCTGCGGGTCCAACTTGATGGCGTGCCGCCGGCGGAACTCACGGCGCGACTTCTGGGGCATGATCCGGACGCAGGGGCAACGGTGAACCTGACAAATCCCCGCTACGTGCAGCGCGCGCTGGAGATCTTCCTGCTGACGGGCCGTCCGGCAGCGGAGATGAAGACTTCCTTTGCGGCCGAACCGCGTCCTGACATCCGCGGATTTCACCTGCACCGGGAGCGGGAGGAACTCTACGGACGGATCAATGCACGCACGCACGACATGATCGCCGCCGGAGTCCTGGATGAAGTGCGGGCCTTGCCGGCCGGACTCTCGCTGACGGCACAGAAAACCATCGGCCTGCGTGAACTCCAGGCGGTCGCCGCCGGCACGCTTTCCATGGAAGCGGCCGTCACCGCCATTCAACAAAACACGCGCCGCTACGCAAAACGTCAGGGCACCTGGTTCCGCCGGGAGTCGTGGATGCAGCCGGTGGACGCCACGGGCCGGAGTGCGGACGACATCGCCGCTGATATCCATCGCTACTCAGGGTCCTCGATCTCGACCGGAACAGCCTCACAGACCTGACGCCAGCCGGGGAAGTTCCACTTGTTCGGAAAGTCGCGGCATTGCTGAGGTTTCACGTCGTTGATCACGCAGTCGCGACCCTCGAGGAAAATGCAGGAGTTGTCCCCGCGGCTGATGATGGTAAGCCCGCGGCGGTCGGCACGAAGGCCGGTGAATTTTTCCACGAAGGCCGGGACCTCCATTTCAAGGAAGGCGGCGATGCTTTCGACCTCATCGCCGGTGACCTTCACATCGCCGGGCCAGCGGCAGCAGTTGGTGCAGCGCTGGCACTGGAAATGAATCTTTTTTTCTCCTGCGGACATTTGACTGAGCGTAGTGGTGCTCTCCGAACGGGCAAGAGCGGCGGCGGAAGCAAACTCAAGGTTTGGGCGTAAACCTCAGCGCGCTGGCTTTTTGCTCCATTTCCTCGCGCAACCGGCAGCACATCATTTCACAGAGTTCGTTGACGATCGGGTCGGCGATATAGCAGACTGTGCTGAGGCCTTCCTTGCGCATCCCGACCATGCCCGATTCCCGCAGCACGGCGAGGTGCTTGGAGACGTTAGCCTGGCCGGAGCCGGAGGCTTCAACCAACTGGCCGACGGTGTGCTCGCGCTGCATCAGGAGATTCAGCAGCCGCAGGCGCATCGGTTCCGAGAGGGCGCGAAACCGGGCCGCGATCAGTTCCAGGGCGGTGTCCGAAAGGTGTTTGGGAGGAACGGCGGATTTTTTTGTGGTCATGAAGCAGAATTAGGTTGCCTTATCGCCATATAGCGATAGACTAATAATTGTCGAGCAGATATTTATCACCCGGGACCACTTCCTGCAATCCAAACCATGAACCCTTCCATGAACCCTTCCATTACTCCTGCTGAACTCAAAACCCTGCTCTCCACGGGCTGCTGTCTTGTGGATGTGCGGGAACCTGTTGAACATGCGGAGGAAAACGTTACCGGCGCGAAGCTGATCCCGCTCGGCCAGATTGACCAGCGGACGTCAGAAATTGACCGCAGCGCCCCCGTTGTGGTGATGTGCCGGAGCGGCAGGCGCGGCGTCCAGGCGATGGAGAAGCTGCGTGCGGCCGGCTTTACCGATGTGAGCAACCTTGAGGGCGGCATCCTTGCATGGAAAGCAGCGGGCCTTCCGGTGAGCAATGCGGGAAAGAAAGTGTTGCCCCTCATGCAGCAGGTGCAGATCGCCATCGGGCTTGGCCTGCTGACCGGCGTGATTCTCTCGCTTACGGTACATCCGTTGTGGGTGGTCCTCTGCGGCGTTTTCGGCGCCGGACTGGTCTTTGCCGGCACCACCGGATGGTGCGGCATGGCCATTCTGGTCTCCAAAATGCCGTGGAACCGAGTGGCCGGGCAAACCCCCTGCGCCTCCGGATCCTGCCCGGCCAACTAATTTCCTTCCACGCAAGATTCACTTTTAACCCTGCATCAAGCCATGTTTCTACGACAAATCACCGACAGCGCCCTCGCACAGAACGCCTACCTGATCGGTTGCCAGCGCACGGGGGATGCCGTGGTCGTTGACCCGGAGCGTGACGTTGACCGTTACCTGAAACTCGCTGCGGACAACGGTCTGCGTCTCACAGCTGTGGCGGAAACACACATTCACGCGGACTATCTGAGCGGAGCCCGTGAACTCATGGAGCGCCACGGAGTCACCGGCTATCTCTCAGCGGAAGGCGGGCCGGACTGGCAGTTTGAATGGGCCCGGGGAAATCCCGGGGCCCGCTTCCTCAAGGATGGCGACTCGTTCCACGTGGGGAATATCGGGTTCAAAGCGCTGCTCACCGCCGGGCACACGCCGGAGCATATGAGCTTCCTTGTGACCGACCATGGCGGTGGCGCCACGGAGCCGATGGCGCTGTTGAGCGGAGACTTCATTTTCGTCGGCGATGTCGGTCGCCCTGATCTTCTGGAGAGCGCGGCCGGACAGGCCGGGGTTATGGAGCCCAGTGCGCGGACACTTTATGCCAGCCTGCGTGCCACCACCGGTTTGCCTGAGCATTTGCAGATCCTGCCGGCTCACGGTGCCGGGAGCGCCTGCGGCAAAGCTCTCGGCGCCGTTCCCGTCAGCGTGCTGGGTTATGAACGCCGCTTCAACGGAGCGCTGCGCATGGCCCTCGAAGGCTGTGAAGATGCCTTCGTAAAAGAGATCCTCTCCGGCCAGCCGGAGCCGCCGCTCTACTTCGCGCGCATGAAACGCGACAACAAACGCGGTCCCGCCCTGCTCCCGGACGGCCGGATGCCGCAGCCGCGACGGCTCACGGCGGACGAGTTGTCAGCCTTCGTATTTGACGAAAGTGACGTCGTCCTCGATTTGCGGATTGACCGCCGGGCGTTCATGGAACGGCACCTCACCGGCTCGCTGTTTGCGCCGCTGGCGGGCGGAAACCTTCCGATCGTGGCCGGTTCCTATGTGGCGGAAAACGCTGCGATCATTCTTGTGGTAAATGAGGAATCTGAAGTGGAGGAAGCCGTGCGGCAACTTGTCAGGATCGGACTCGACAGGATTGAGGCGTGGATTCCGGCGGCGGAAGCTCTCACAGATCACGCGGAGAACGATGATCTCACCAGCAGCCAGAGACGCATCACCACTGCGGAACTGGGTGATGCACTCGCCGCGCATCCCGGTGCTGCCGTCCTCGATGTCCGCAGTGCGGGAGAGTTCGCTGAATCCCACGTGCGAGGTGCCAAACACATCGCCTACACGCGGCTCGCCTCGCGCCTCGCGGAGGTGCCCGCGGCGCACCCGCTCTATGTCCATTGCGGCAGCGGTTTGCGGGCCAGCTTCGCTGTGCCGTTACTCGCCCGCGAAAACCGCGACGTCATTTATGTCGATGGTCCCTTCGATGCCATTCCTGCCGCTATCAGGGAATAGCAATTCGCCAGCCTCACTCCCGAACCCCACACCAAACCAACCAATGAAAAAGAACCTCGGAACCATAGATCGCGGCATTCGCGCCGTCCTCGGCCTCGGTATCATTGCCTATGGCATCGTCAATCACACCTGGCTCGGCGCCATCCACGACCTGCACCGGGGATTTCACTCATGGCGGCTCGCGGGATTTCCCGTAGAGAAAATATG
>JANNVM010001206.1:0-10517 GCA_031414455.1 Verrucomicrobiota bacterium | reverse complement strand
ACCGTGGGTTCGAATCCCACCTCTTCCGCCAGCCTGACAATATGAGGGATATGAATCAGCGGCATGATCGCGGTGAGTTGGAGTCTGGTTGACCCCGGGAACTATGCGCGCATGGGGAGGCAACATGGCACCAAGCCCCTCCTCTGATCCTGAAAGTGAACGACTGCACGGCTTGCGCGGCCCGGCGCGGCTTTGGAAGCGCTGGGGCACGTATCTTCCTGAACGGCAATGGGGGACGGTGCGCGAAGACTATTCCGACGACGGGAGCTGCTGGGATGACTTTCCGCACGAGCACGCCCGCTATCGTGCGTTCCGCTGGGGTGAGGATGGATTGCTGGGCTGGACGGATCGTGAGTGCCGCCTGTGCCTCGCTCCGGTTCTGTGGAACGGAAGAGATCCCTATCTGAAGGAGCGCCTCTTCGGTCTCACCGGGCCGCAGGGGAATCACGGCGAGGACGTAAAGGAAGTTTACTTCTATGTCCGCGGATCGCCCACGCATTCCTACATGAAGGCGCTCTACAAATATCCGCAGCGCCGCTTCCCCTACGAGGACCTGGTCTCGCAAAACCTGCACCGCGGCCGGGACCAGCGGGAGTATGAACTGGCTGACACGGGTATCTTCGCGGGCGACGAATATTTCGACGTCACTGTGGAATACGCCAAAGCCGGTCCGGAGGACATCCTGGTCCGCTATACAGTGACGAACCGTGCGCCGCACCCCGCCACGCTGCATCTCCTGCCGCAGGTGTGGTTCCGCAATGTCTGGTCGTGGAATGCAAAACATGTCGCGGGATCGGAACGCCCGGGACTTGGCCAGGCTGGTCCGAACCGGCTGTGGCTGGAGCGCGGAACACTGGGGCGCTATCACCTGGAGTTCGATCCCGCCGACAAGCGCCGCCGCCGCTTCCTCTTCACCGAAAATGAGACGAATTTCGAGCGCTGTTTCAGATCGCAGAACCCCGGGCCGCATACGAAGGACGCCTTCCACGACAGCGTCGTGGATGGTGACGATCACGCGCTGCGCAGCGAACCGGGGGGCAGCAAGGCCGCGGCGCATTACGTGCTGAAGCTGCTCCCCGGCGAGTCCACCTGCGTGCGTCTGCGCCTCTATGAGGTAAACACCGTGCCGGCGGATCCGTTCGCCGACTTCGATGCCATCATGGCTGTGCGGACGGCGGAGTGCGAAGCCTACTACGACTCCATCCTGCCGGTGGCTCTCGACAGTGAAGCCCGCGAGATTTGTCTCCAGGCCTACGCCGGGCTCCTCTGGTCCAAGCAGTTCTATCACTATCGCGTCGAGACGTGGCTGGCGGGCGACCCGCTCCTTCCACTGGCGCAGCCCGTGGCCAACGGACGCCGCAACCGCGACTGGAAACACCTCTTCGCCCGGGATGTCATCTCCATGCCTGACAAATGGGAGTATCCCTGGTTCGCCGCGTGGGATCTTGCGTTTCACGCGGTGCCCTTCGCCCGCGTTGATCCCGCTTACGCCAAGAAGCAAATTGTGCTGCTGCTGCGCGAGTGGTATCTGCATCCGAACGGTCAGATTCCGGCTTACGACTTTGCCTTCAGCGACGTCAATCCTCCGGTCCATGCGTGGGCGGCATGGCGCGTCTATAAGGCGGACGCGGCGCGCACCGGAGTGAAGGATCGCGATTTCCTCACCGGTGTCTTCCAGAAACTGCTGCTTAACTTCACATGGTGGGTGAACCGCAAAGACGAGAAGGGCCAGAGCATCTTTGCCGGCGGATTCCTCGGGCTCGACAACATTGGGGTCATTGACCGCAATGAGAGGCTGCCCGACGGCAGCCATCTTCAGCAGGCCGACGGCACCGCGTGGATGGCGTTCTACTGTTCCTGCATGCTGCGCATCGCGCTGGAACTGGCCCACGACGGTGAGAAAGTGCGCCCGCCCTATGAAGACATGGCGTCGAAGTTCCTCGCGCACTTTGTGCAGATCGTGGAAGCGGCGAATACTCACGGCGGCACCGGCCTCTGGGATGACGGCGACGGTTTCTACTACGATCACATCCGTCGCGGTAAAGACTCCATCCCCCTCAAGTCGCGCTCACTTGTGGGGCTTCTGCCGCTCATCGCCGTGGAGGTGCTTGACGATGCCGAGATTGACCGGCTGCCGGGATTCAAGGAGCGGTTCGATCACTATCAGGAGCACAATGATCACATGCGCCGGCACCTCGTGCACCGGGGTGCCCCCGGCGGGGGGAAATGGCTTCTCGCTCTGGCCTCGCGCTATCATCTCATCCGGGTGCTGCGTTTCATGTTTGATGAAGCCGAATTCCTCGCGCCGCACGGCATCCGCTCGCTCTCCCGCTATCATCTCGAGCATCCGTTCGACCTGCATCTCAACGGGCACACCTACAGTATCGGCTACGTCCCGGGCGAGTCCAATACCTCCATGTTCGGCGGAAACTCCAACTGGCGCGGCCCGGTCTGGTTTCCCGTCAACAGCCTCATCATTGAAGCGCTCGAACGCTACGACCGATTCTTCGAGGGCAGCCTTCTCCTGGAGTATCCCACCCGCAGCGGCAACGAGCGCACCCTCACCCAAATCGCTGCCGACCTCCGCCGCCGCCACACGCTGCTCTTCCGCCGCGATGATCAGGGCCGCCGCCGCTGTCACGGCACCGATGAACGATTCGTCACCGACCCCGCGTGGCGCGATCTGCTTCTCTTTCACGAATTCTTTCACGGCGACTCCGGCGAAGGCCTTGGCGCCAGCCACCAAACGGGGTGGACTGCTCTCGTCGCCACACAGTTAGAGGAACTGGCGGGCGGGGTTTAGCAGGCCGCCATGCGCCGCGACGTGTGGCGTAATCAACAGAACGCAGATTGCTCTGCACCGCGTCCGGGGCGGGTTCGGTCACTTTTTCTGACGTCGCAGATACCTGGCTCAGCGCCATGGGGAGGCGAATCGTTATTCAGGGTGGTGACTGCGTTGGCGCGCGGGGTTTAATCCCGGGCGTTTTTGATCCAATGCAGCAGGGATCACCTGGAATTGTCTTCCTTCGGAAACCAATAGTTGGAGGCACTCTTCTCATGCTGAACGAAAATTTTCTGCAAAAAATCCGTAACATTTCGACTGAAAACGGTAACTCACACTTAGCGGGCGAAAAAGTTCACTTTCAGCAGCCATATGACCACATCCTGTTTGCTCCGGAAAATTGCGGCGCGGATGTGCATTTTGAGCCCTGGCATCCCGCTCGTTCGCCGGCTCCTCCCGGGACATAGCATAGCCAATATAACAAAACGTTTATGAAATTTCTGGCATTTATCTGTGGAACAGGAGTGCGCTTATCACTAACGGCGATGGCCACTGGCGTCCGTGCCGGCGTTCAGGCTCCGCAGCGCTATGATCACGGAGACCCCGGTATTCACGAGCAGTTGATGCTGGTACTCCTGAACCGGGCGAGAGCGAATCCGTCCGCCGAGGCCTCACGCTTCAATCTTTCCAACCTCAACAACGGGCTCGCGGCGGGAACCATCAGCACCTTGCCCAAACCACCACTGGCTTTTCACCCGAATTTGATTCGGGCCGCCCGCGATCACACTCAATGGATGCTGGAAGCGAAGAAGTTTCAGCATGAAGGGCCGGATCCCCCCCGCGCTGACGGCCACGCCCGCATGGCGACTGCGGGCTATTATTTTTCGGGTGCCTGGAGGTGGGGTGAGAATATCTCCTGGGGAGCCCCGGGAGGTGCCGTGGATGTCACGGCACTAACCAACGACGCGCACCGGCGGCTGTTTCTCAGTGCCGGACACCGGGTGAATATCTGCGATCCGGCGTTCGACGATGCCGGTGTTGGAATCCAGACCGGTAACTATCAGAGCATGAATGGAGTGATGGTCACCCAGGACTTTGCCGTCTCTGCCTCGTCGCCCGGCCCGTTGTTGGTTGGGGTCGTTTTCGCAGATGCCGACAACGACGCTTTCTACGACCCCGGCGAGGGCGTCTCGGGCGTGAGCGTGCAGCCGGTTGACGGCAGTTGGTGCGCCGTAACGTCGCGCTCCGGCGGCTACGCGGTTCCCTATCCACCCGGCAGCACTCCGCTGACGGTCACCTTTTCCGGCAGTATCCTGCGCCGCACGCTGACCCGCACCGTCAGCCGGACGGGAGTGAACGTGACCCTGGATCTCAACCCCGGCCAGGAGATTGAAACGGCGACTCACTTCGTATCCGGTTCCCTGACAATGTCCGCCGCCGGTGAATTCCTCGCTGAAGTGACCGGGCTTCCCGGAGCGGTATTCACCGTAGAGCATTCCGTTGATCTCCGCGTCTGGACGGGAGCCGGCAGGTTCACCATGGACCGTCACACCATGCCCTTCCTGCATCGTCCGGCCGCCACGGGCCACGGATATTACCGGCTGCGGCGCTGACACCTCCGGTTCACTGCCTCGCTCCAGAAAGGCGGTGCCGGGTGAACATTCCATCATCTGGCACCCGCGGGGACGGTCGTGGCCGGAGGGGCGGACGGGTTGGGAGGGGCAGGGAGCGGATTGACATCCATGCCTTCGGTGACGATGGCGAGGGCTGTGGCGAGGACGCGGTCCCCGGCTTTGATGCCGTCGGTGATGAAGACATCGTCCCGCGTCGAGCGGGCAACCTTCACGGCGCGGAAAGTGAGTTTGTTGTCTGCGGTGACGAGAGCGATGCGATTGTCAGGAAAGAGGCAGACCCGCGGGAGTCTAACAATGTTCTGCAGAGTGATTCCGGGCAGGGTGGCTTTCACGAACAGTCCGGGCACCAGCAGTGACGAGGGGTTTTCGCCGGGCTTGATCTCCGCCACAATATGGATGGAACGGCTGGCGCGGTCTATCTCCGCGCCGGTGCGGACGACGGTGGCGGTGACCGGCGGCATCCCGCCGGCGGTGAGTTGCACAGACGTCCGGGGCAGCGTGCTGAGCATCGTGTAGTCGTCCAGAGAGAGCGGCAGACTGACTTGATAGGCGCCGGTGGCGTAGAATTCCGCGAGCGGCGAGCCCGGAGCCGCGTAGGAACCGAGATCGGTGAGTGTCGCGCGGATGCGTCCGGCGTAGGGCGCGCGGAGGATGGTGCGTTCGAGATCGCGGCGGGCTTTTTCAACTGCGGCGGCGGCGGCGGCGCTGCGGGCTTTGGCCGCGGCGAGCTGCGGGCCCCGGGTCACAAGGTCGCTGTCAGGCTTGCCCGTGGCGAGTTTGTTCCAGTCGCGCACGGCCTGTTTGCCGCGCTCGTCCTCTATCAGCACGGCCAGCGCCGCTTCGGAGGCGGCGGCTTCAGCATTGGCCAGCACGGCTTTGTAGTCGGCATCATCAATCGCCAGCAATTCTTCACCGGCCTGGAAAGTGCCTCCGGCATCCCACGAAGGCGAAACCTTGACGATGCGTCCCGGCACTTCCGCGGCGGCACGCGTTTCGGTGACTGCCTGCACGATGCCCTGTGATTCAAGGGCCACCACCACATCCTCCACTTTCGCCGTCACCAGTTCCACATCCGCCACGGGGCGTTTCGCGGCGGCCTCTTCGGCTTTCCTGCCAAATTTAATTGCTCCCGCTGTGATGCCGCCGCCAACGAGGAGGATCAAAATCGCCACGACGGCGACGCGGCCGGCGCTTGTCAGAGTGGGGGTATTTTCGCTGTCCGGGGAATCCATGAGGGCGCGATCCTGATGCACGTTGTGAAGGGGCGCAATCGGCAGGCTGACGGCCGATTCAGAAGTGCCGGCCACAGATGCCGCCCCCGGCTTCTTCACTGCCAACCTGATTGACGGGTGTCTCGAATTGAAATCCTGGTGCGTCAATGAAACGCCGCGAGGCTCATTTCGCCGACTGTTGCAGGAACGCGCTCACGTCGGCACTGAGCTTTTGGAGCGAGGGCAGCAGGGTGTACATCATGTGGCCGCCGTCATAATAGCCCCAGTGGAAGTTGGCGCGCAGATCCTGGGGCAGGTCCATGTGCCGGACGCTGTGCTCAATGCCCTCGGCGGGCGTGGCGAGGTCGTGATAGCCGCAGGCGATGAATACATGCAGTGAGGGATTGTCGGTGATGGCGCCGGCGAGTTCGCCGCAGACATCGAAGTAACGGTTGCCGCGCCCGTAGTTCCACGGCTGCACGCCGCCGCCGTTGAGGATTTCATAGGGGCGGTCGGTTTGATAGTTGAGTCCCTCTTTGTCGCGAAGGTAGCTGTTCATGAGTGTGGCGAACGCGCCATAGACGACGGTATAGCTGGGATCGTCGCTGGCTCCGGTGCAGCGTCCGTCAAAGCGCCCGATCACCTTGTCCTCCTGCTCCAGCAGCTTGCGGCGGAAGGTGGATGGATCGAGGCGGAGATTCTGGCGGAGCAGGAAATCCTTCGGCAAACTGGTGAGGGTGGAGAGTTCACCGGCGATGCGGTCGCGGTCGGCCGCGGGCAGACTCGCGCCGCGCAGCAAAGCATCGGCGTAAGCGCCGCGGGCAAATTCGCGCGCGCGGTTCCACAGGGCCTGAAAGTCTCCCGTTAGTTCCGGCGCGAGTTTTTTGTGAAAATGCGCGGCGGCAACGTACGAAGGCAGCCAGGTGATGAAGGGGACATCGTTCTGATCCTCGGGTGAGAGTGTTTTGAAGTCGAGCAGACCGCTGACGATGATGATGCCGTTGAGGTACATGCCGTAGCGATCCTGAAGGTGAGAGGCGAGACCGCTGACCCGGATGGCACCGTAGCTTTCGCCCATGAGAAATTTGGGGCTGCCCCAGCGGCTGTGTTTCGTGATCCAGAGCCTGACAAAATCGCCCACACTCTCCACGTCTTCACTGAAGCCGTGAAACTGCTTCGCGTCTTCGCCCTTCTCCGGCTGGCTGAGTCCGGTGCTGACTGGATCCACAAAGACGAGATCCGCATCGCGCAGCAGGGTGAATTCATTATCTGTCAGGGCGTAGGGTGGCTTTGGCGCATTGGTGCCGCCATCGGGCAGGACGACGCGGCGTGGACCGAAGGCCCCCATATGCAGCCACACGGCGCTGCTGCCCGGCCCGCCATTGAAGCAGAAACAAACCGGACGCTGCGCCGCCGGCTTCACGTCAGTTCCGGTGCGCTCGTAGGAAACATGAAACACCTTCGCCCGCGGCTCGCCGTAGGCTTTGGTCAGCGTAAGCGTCCCCGCTGTGGCCGTGTAGGTGAGGGGCTGCCCGGCCACGGTGATCTGGTGCTGCGTCGCGACACTGTCATCGTTCGACTCGGCTTTTTTGTCGGCAGCTTTGCCCTCATCCGCTTTCTTTTCCTCCGTCTTCGCCGGCTCAGCCGGTTTGTCCTGCGCACGGCAGGGGATGGCGAGCGCGGCGGTGATGAGCAGAATTTTAGAGGAGCGGATCATAGAGAGAACGGTTTGCGAAAGTGAAGGGCTCCAAGGAGCGGAGCCGGGCCGTCAATTTACTGCAAAAAGGCAGATCGGCCACAAATGGCATCATTCTTCGGATAAAAACCGCATCCCAAGGATCCATTCCTCCACCCGTCCGCCGGAGTGCGGCGGACGGGACCGAAGGAAGAAAAGAGGAGGCGGAGCCAGGCGGTCCAGAAAGGGCCACCATTACCAGGATTACTCCGCCTCCACTCTTAAATACAGAATTCGCTCCATTTTGTGACAAAATTTTCCAAACTTTTTTTCTGGAGCCGGTTGGGGGAGGGATTTGGGCTCGTCCCAATCCCGTTCGCGTAAATCTATTCGCCCTTCGCAAGCCTGCGCGTTTTCCTTCATTCGTGGCTTACGAAGTCGCGAAATTCGAATTTCTACTGCTATGAGGCACGATTTTCGCCGGAAAGGGTAAGGGTTTCTCAGAATTGAAATGAAATTTCTGCAATTTTTGTTGCACACGAGGAGAGTCGTGATATTATTTCCATAGTTACAAGAACAAACGCAAGCCAAGAACATGAACCTCAGCACTGCCAACAAAAAGCCCGCTCGCGCCACCCTTGGGGAGGGCCCGCGGGCACCACGCTGAATTGATTTTCCACTCAGCCGGTTCAACAGGCCGGCGAACAAGTCTGACGGAGAGGGAGTTTTCCTGGGTCGGTTTCTCTCTCTCCCGAAATGAAAGCGGCGGATCGCAAGGTCCGCCGCTCTTCTTTTATTCGGGCGTCACGAGCCGCCCGCCGCTGAGAGGGATGCGCCGGGCGGTCCGGGAAGCGAGCGCGGGGTCGTGGGTGACAATGACGAGAGTGGTGCCGGCTTCGCGATTCAGGGCAAAGAGCATGTCCTCCACGATGGTGCGGGAGTCTGCATCGAGATTGCCGGTAGGTTCGTCGGCGAAGAGGATACCGGGCCGGTGAATGAAGGCGCGGGCCAGAGCGACGCGCTGCTGTTCTCCGCCGCTGAGTTGCACCGGGAAATGATCAAGCCGGTCGCCGAGGCCGACTTTCCCGAGGAGTTGACGGCCGAGGGTACGGTCGGGGCGGCCGGGCCGGAGTTCGAGCGGGATGAGCACGTTTTCCAACGCTGTGAGGGTGGGAAGGAGCTGGAAGTTTTGAAAAACGAAGCCTATGAGGTCATTGCGGAGCCGGGCGCGGGAGTCTTCACTGAGTAGCGTCAACTCATGCCCGCCCAGTTTCACGCCGCCGGAGGTGGGCAGATCGAGTCCGGCGCAGAGGCCAAGCAGGGTCGTCTTGCCGCTGCCGCTTCGTCCGGTGATGGCGCAGGTTTCTCCGGCGGTGAGCGAAAAGGAAACGTCTGACAAAACCGTGAGTGGACCCGCTGCGGTGCGATGCACGCGGGTGAGATTGCGGACTTCGAGGATCGGTTCGGCCATGCGGGCGACGGGAGCGCGGTCACGGCAGCACGTCAATGAGGGTTCACGCGACGCGCCAGGGCAGCGTGCGGCCGGCTTCCCACGGTACCACGGTTGGCAGGCTGCCGTCCCCGAAAGAGAAGGGAACGATCCATTCCTCACGGCGGAGCGTAACTGTTTTTTCCGGCGGCGTGAGCTTGTGAATATGCACGGCGTTATCGGAGACAAAAGTCTGGAGCCGGTTGAGCGCGCCGTGCACTTCGAACAATTCCGCCAGTTTTGGCAACAGCACCGGAGCAGACCAAACTCCCGCGGCGCAGCCGCAGCATTCTTTGGCGTGGCGCGGATGCGGCGCGCTGTCGCTGCCCATCATCAGCTTCGGATGGGCTGCGAGCGCTGCGGCCAGGAGTGCGTCCCGGTCTTCCGGGCGCTTGGCGATGGGTTTGCAGAAGAGATGAGGCTGCAGCATTCCGCCGGCGACGTCGTCGAGGGTAATAACGAGGTGATGCGGCGTCACGGTGGCATGGAGATTCTCATAACGGTCCAGCAGCGCCACCGCCGCGGCCGTGGTGATGTGTTCCATCACAATACGAAGCCGGGGGAACGTCACGGCCAGCCATTCATACACCGGGAGAAACTCCTGCTCGCGGTCCATGACAAACCCGGACGTCTCGCCATGTACCAGCAGAGGGATACCCATCTCCTCCATGAGCCGCAGTGTGGGCTCTGCCGAGGCGATGCTGTGAATGCCGCTTTCGCTGTTCGTCGTTACCCCGTGAGGATAAAGTTTGATGGCGAACAGGTCAGGCAGTGCCTCTGCGAGCTGGGCCTCGCTGTAGTGCTGGAAGAACAGCGTCATCAGGGGCTGGAATCCCGCGGCCCGGCTGCCACACGCCGTTAGAATTCGCGCCCTGTATTCCACGAGCATCGCCGCAGAACTTACCGGTGGCACGAGGTTCGGCATGATGACCGCTCCGGCGAACTGCGCCGCACTCTCCGGTGCCACAAGTTGCAGCATCTCCCCGTCGCGAAGATGCAGATGCATGTCGAGAGGACAAGACAGTGTCAGGCTGGGCGGAGCATGCATGGGTTCTCGCCCATCAAGGCACAGCACTGCTCACTGCGCCAAGGGCTATTTCATCCGGGCCCGCTCAACTCCGCCTCTCTCAGTTCGACCTGACGAAAGTGGAAATCTTCCCGTAAGTCTTCAGCAGGGCGTCCTGCTCGTTTTCGTCGAGATCCACCATGAGGGTCACAAGGCTGGAGACGATGTCTTCACGGATGCGTTCCACAAGTTCGATGCCCTTCTTTGTGATTTGAACCATGACCTTCCGGCGGTCCTCGCTGGCGTGGAGCCGCTGCACGTATCCGAGCTTCTCAAGCCGGTCCACAAGGCCGGTCGCCGCAGCAGTGCTGTGCCCCATTTTCTTCGAGATGTCCGTCATCGTGAGGAAATTCTCGTTGGCGAGGTAACCCAACAGGAAAAACTGCGCGTAGGAGACGCTCCCTTTGTTTAACTCCTTAGAAAGGTTCAGCAGGAAACTCCGCTGCGTGAACATGATGAAGTCCGCCAGCTTTCCGGCGTCCTTTCTAATGGTGGTTTTACTGTCTTCAGTTGTTTGCATTTCCAAAATTTATGTGGGTTTGGGTAATTATAGATCAACTAAGGGGGCCGTCCACGAAATTCTCGTAAATTCTATAGATCATCTACCGCGGTGTTACCGAGATAGGTTGAAAAGTAGCTTAAGATGATAAAATTATCAAG
>JANNVM010001205.1:0-11241 GCA_031414455.1 Verrucomicrobiota bacterium | reverse complement strand
GCGGCCAGCGTGTGCGCAATGGCACTATCAACATGCACCCGGAAACGAAGGCCCCCCTGGCACCGCTGCACACCGCGCTGCAGGCTGCCGGTCGCCGCACCGGTCTCGTGACCACGGCCACCATTTCCCACGCCACTCCGGCGGGCTTCGCCGTGAACTGCGACGACCGCGGCAAGGAGGAACAGATCGCCGCGCAATATCTCGAGCGGAAAGTGGATGTGCTGCTGGGCGGCGGGCAGAAGTTCTTCGACGATGCCCTGCGCGCCCGTTATGCGGCGGCCGGATACGATGTGGTGCAGACCCGCGATGCTCTCCGCGCCCTGCCCGGCGCGGCGTTCAAGCCCGTGCTCGGCCTTTTCTCCAGCAGCCATCTGCCTTTCAGCATTGATCGCACGCACGTCCCCGACATTGCCGCCAAAGTCCCCACCCTCGCCGAAATGTCCCGCGCGGCACTCGACCGCCTCCGCCATGCCGATGACGGATTCTTCCTCATGATCGAAGGCGCCCGCATTGACCACGCCGGTCATGCCAACGATGCGGCGGCCTCCATCCACGACCAGCTCGCTTTTGAAGGTGCGCTCACTGCCGCGCTGGAATTCATAGACAATAATCCCGACACCCTGCTCATCGTGACCACCGACCACGGCTGCGGCGGCATCCAACTCAACGGCGTGAGCGCCGATGCCAGGCAGGGTTTTGGCCCCGGGCTTTACAATGCCACCGATGCGTTCTTCGCCCGTCTGCAAAAATTCCAGCGCTCCTTCGAGTGGATGAAGCAGAACAAAGTGGACGCCCTCAGCGGTCCAAAACTGGCAGAAGACATCCTGCGCCTCACCGGCCTCACCCTCAATGAAGATCAGATCAAAGCCGCGCAGGGACTCAAGAAATTTTCTGAAGTCGTGCGCGACCACACCGGCGTGGGCTGGACCGGAGGCAACCACACTGGTGAACTCGTTGAATTCTGCGCCCTCGGCCCCGGCAGCCACCTGTTTCCAGCCTTCCTGCTCAACAGCGACGTGTATGGCCTCGTGCGGAAGGCGATGGCAGTCTAACGAAAAAAGAATTGCCACTCTGAGGGGGCAGCGACCCGGGACTCAACGGTCTTTTGGCATGCAGTTACCCCGGCCACGGCGAAGAAGAGCCCCGGGAGCAAAAGCAGGACACGCAGCGTGCGATTAATGCCATCAACGCGCCGCCTGACCTCGACTCTGTTTGAACTTTCTGGATCCAATGCCGTGCGGCAGCGGTCATTGACTTCCCGCGCCCGGCGAACATCAGTTCCGTCAACTCCTTCCTCATGACCCGTTCCCTACTCACTCTGCGCAGCCTTGCCCACTACTGGCGCTGGCATGTGGGCTTGTTCCTCGGGGTGCTGCTCACGGCGGCGGTCATCAGCGGGTCGCTGGTCACAGGGGATTCGGTCCGGGCGACGCTGGCACGGCAGGCGGAGGTGCGACTCGCCCACATTGCGACGGCGGCCGCGGCGACGGATGGGTTTTTTACGGAGGCGCTCGCGGAGAGAGCGGAGAAACTCCTTCCGGATGGGACCCCGGAGGATCAGGACATGTCCAATACCCGCCCGGCGCGATTCATGGTCGAACCCCTGCTGTTCCTCCAGGGGACTCTGACGGAACCGGGGGCCAAGTTGAGGGCCGGCGGCGTGAACCTCTATGGCGCGGATTCCGACTTCTGGAGTATGAACACGGATATTTTCGGTCGCCCGGAATCTCCGGATTCACGGCCACCAGGGCCGATGACGAGCGATGCGGACAAAGAGGGGCTGTTCATCAATGAAGCCCTTGCCCGCGCGCTCAATGCGCAGGCCGGCACCGAGTTGATCCTCCGTTTTGAAAAGCCGGGCTTCATCTCCAAAGACGCGCCGCTTTCCGGAGAGTCCGATCAAACGGTGACGCAGCGACTCAAAGTGGTGCGGGTGCTGGGCGATGGGGAAATGGGGGCGTTCAGTCTCGCAGCGGGACAGACGCCACCGCTCAATGCCTGGATTTACCGGACCAAACTCCAGGAACTGGCCGGACTGCCGGGCATGGCGAATTTGTTGCTCTCGCACTGCGATGACGCCGCCGCACTAACGAAGGCGCTGGATAATTCCCTCACCATCGAAGACGCCGGCCTCACCGTCACCGGCGAGGGCGAGCGCCGCGTGGTTTCCACCAGCCGGATTTTTCTCAGCGACGAACTCGCCGCGAAAGTGCAGCAGCAGTATCCCGCCGCGCAGGGCGTGCTGACTTACCTCGTGAATGAAATCCAGGGGAACGGCAAGTTGACGCCTTACAGCATGGCCACGGCCACCGGCGGGGAAGGGAAGGGCAAAGCCCGCATCAGTCAGTGGCTGGCGGACGATCTCGGCGTGAAGGCCGGCGATCCTCTCAAGCTGAAATTCTTCCGCGTCACCCGGGCGCGGCAGTTGGAGGAGGACACGGCGGACTTCACTGTCGGCGAAGTGCTCGCCATGACGGATCCCGTCGTCCGGCGCGACTGGACGCCGGACTTTCCCGGCATCACCGAATCCAAAAGCTGTCGCGACTGGAAACCGGGCATTCCCATCAATCAGGAGATCATCCGCGACAAGGACGATGACTACTGGAAGCAGTTCAAAGGCATGCCGAAACTCTGGCTGCCGCTGGACGACGGACAGAGACTCTGGGCCAACCGATTCGGCTCGCTGACTTCCTTTCAGATTCTGACAAAAGAAACCGCATCCGAAGTTTCCGCCAAACTCGCCGCCGCCCTGACACCCGCGGATGCCGGGCTTACGGTCGTGTCCGTCAAAGAGTCCGCGGCGCGCGCGGTTAGCGACAGCATGGATTTCGGCGCGTTGTTTGTCAGTATGAGCGCGTTCCTCATCGTCACCGCGCTTCTGCTGGCGGCGCTGCTGTTTATCTTCGGCATCGAACAGCGCGCCAGTCAGTGCGGTGTGCTGCGGGCGACCGGCTGGACGGGAAAGGAAGTGCGTGGCTTGTTTCTGCGCGAAGCGTTATGGATCATGCTGCCCGCGGCGGTGGCCGGGGTTTTCGCAGGGCAATTCTACACGCGCTGGACGCTGGCCAGGCTGGAGAGCGACTGGTCGGACGCGGCGCTGGGACTCAAGTTTCTCTACACCGTAAAGCCGCTCACGCTCGTCATCGCGGGAGCCGTCACCGTGCTGCTGTCGCTTGGCGTGATCTGGTGGGCGGCACGCCGCCTGCTCCGCGCCCAGCCGCGGGCGCTGCTGGCGGGTTCTTTGAGAGCGGAGAAGACAGAAAAGAAGTCACGCATGGCGAAAGTCGCGCGTTTCCTGCCCATCGGCGTGGCGACGGCGGCGGCGGCGGTGATGCTCGTCTTCACGCCGCGCGTGCCGCAGCACATCGCCCCGATGCTGTTCTTTGGTGCGGCTTTCCTGCTGCTCGTGGATGGACTCCGGCTGCTGAACTGGAGGCTGAAGAGAAGCGAGGACTCGGCAGGAGCTTCGCCCCACCTCGAGAATATTTGGAACCTGGGAGTCAGGAACACTACGCGACGCCGCGGGCGCAGTGTGGCCCTGGCGGGACTGCTGGCGCTCGGCGTGTTCATGGTCACGGCGTTGAATGCCTTCCGTCAGGATGCGCGGCTCACCGAGAACACACGGCAGAGCGGCGCGGGCGGATTTGCCTTTATCGGCGAAAGCACACTGCCCGTTTACGAAGACCTCAACAGCAACGCCGGACAGAAGGTCTGGGACTTCGATCCTGACGAACTCGCCGGCGTGAAGTTCGTGCCCTTCCGCGTCCGCGACGGCGAAGAGGCGTCGTGTTTAAATCTCAACCGGGCGCAGACGCCGCGGGTGCTCGGCGTCAGCCCTGACGCTATGCCAGCGGAGGCGTTTCCCTTCGCGAGCGGCGAAGGCTGGCAGATTCTCGATGGCGAATCCGGCGACGCGATCCCGGTCATCATGGATCAGTATTCCGCCATGTTCGCGCTCGGCAAAAAAGCCGGTGACGACATCACGGTGCCGGATGGCCAGGGCCGCCCCGTCACACTGCGCATCGCCGGACTGCTCGCCGGCACGGTGCTTCAGGGCAATGTCATCATGAGCGAGGAGCACTTCATCCGCCTCTACCCTGACACCAAAGGCTACCGCTTCTTCCTCGTGGATGCGCCCGCCGCCCGGGCCGAGAGCTTCCGCAAGCTCGCCGTGGAGCAACTCACCAGCCGCAGTTTCACCCTGACCAGCGCGCCGGAGCGCCTCGCGCAGTTCCAGGCAGTGCAGAATACCTATCTCACGATCTTCAGCACGCTGGGCGGACTCGCGCTGCTGCTGTCAACAATCGGGCTCGGCGTGCTGGTGGCGCGCCACATTCTGGAACGCCGGGCAGAATTCGCCACACTCACCGCCTGCGGCTTCCTGCCCAACCAGCTCCGCCTCATGGTCCTCGCCGAACACTGGTTTCTGTTCTTCGCCGCCATCGTGCTCGGCAGCGTGACAGCCCTGCTCGCCGTGTGGCCGAATCTCAAACTCGCCGGTGCCGGCGGTCTGCCGCTGGGCACGCTCGCCCTCATCCTACTCGCCCTGCTCGCTGGCGGCCTGCTCTTCTGCTGGCTCGCCGCCCGACTGGCGCTGACGAAACGTATCACCACCGCGCTGCGGCAGGAGTGAACCTCCAGCTTGCGCCACCGTCTCAAAAGCGCTACTTCTCAACCCGTCATGAGTGTCAAACAACAAACCCTCGCCTGGCTCTCCGAGTTGCCGGAAGACTCCAGTATATGGACCGGCCTGCATGAGGAAGCCCGGCTCCTGCGGGCCATTACCGTCGCAGAGGAAAACATTCGCGCCGGCCGCGAGCGTCCGCTGGAGGAAGTAAAACGCACGATGGAGGACAAATGGATAATGCGCCGTTCAAAGTCAGCGTAACGGACGCTGCCCTGAGCGACATCCACGAACTCGATGACTACCGGGCATCGCGGGGAGAACCGGAGCGCGGCGAGCGGTATGTCCGGGACTTGATCCTCAACGCGGAATCCCAACTCACCGATCCCTCTACAGCGCTGCGGGGTAGAATCGTCCGGGCGGCACTGCTTCCCGGTACCCGGGAGATCCTGGTCTTCAAGAGCAGCTACCGCATCATTTACCGCATAGACGAAGCCGCGGGCATCGTGCATGTGCTCCGCTTCTGGCACAGTCACCGCGATGATCCGGATGACGCTTTCTGATTCAACGCACCTTCATTCGCTTTGTTACCTTCTGATCATATTCCCCGCCATGACCACCCGACTCCTCTTCCTAACTCTCGCCTCGTTTACCGCTGCCCAGGACGCTGCGCCGCCTGCCGCGCCTGCGCCGCAGAAATTCGATTTCCAGGCGCTCACGCCCGGGCCGGTGCCGGACGACTATATGTCCACGGATCAGGAGGCTAAATTACTCATCGTGGCCGACGGGGAGAATAAAGTGCTCGAACTCCAGCCGCTGCCCATTGTGGACGGCGGGGTGTTGCTGGGGAAATCCGTCAAAGGCGCCTGCACGATCAGCGCCCGGATCAAGGCCACCGGCAAGCGCCGCACCCAGCCACGGTTTGGCATTGGGCTTCATGGCATCAGCGGTCCACGGCTCCGCGTGGTACCGGCGACGAAGTCCATCGAGATCATCAAGAGCACGGAGAAGGAGGAAGCCGTAGCCACCGCGCCGTATGCCTGGACTTCCGGCACCTGGACGCGCCTTGAACTCACCGTCAAACCCGCCGCCGACGGCAAGGGTGCGGACGTCGAAGCCCGCGTTTGGGAAGACGGCAAACCCCGCCCTGACGCGCCAACGCTCACATGGGCCAGCCCGGATCCTCCCGCCCAGGGCAGGGCCTCCGTCTGGGGAACGCCTTATTCGGAACTGCCGGTCCAGTTTGACGACATCGAGGTGAAATCACCCTGATCCCCATCGGACCGGCCTTAACTCCGCCAGAGAAACGCGAACGCACAGACCGCAATCGCCGTGGGAATCAACGCTGCCAGGAGCAGGCCCAGAGGATTCACCGTGCCACCGAAGTAGCCTTTGAGAAT
Source organism: Verrucomicrobiota bacterium (assembly GCA_031414455.1). Taxonomy (GTDB): domain Bacteria; phylum Verrucomicrobiota; class Verrucomicrobiia; order Verrucomicrobiales; family V1-33; genus V1-33. The sequence continues at coordinate 5,217 of JANNVM010001205.1, read as the reverse complement.
CCCCTGCCCCGCAGGATTCGGGGCGTTGGCGATAACCGTGAGGCCCCCGCCGGCTACCGCTCCGGCCATCACCGCATATTTCAGGGCATCGCTTAGATCCGGCACCTGACTGGCAAGGAAGGTAATGAGCGCGTTGTCATTGAAGCCCGTGAGTACCGCGGCCCCGATCATGAGTTCGAGGTCACCGAGGCCGTTACCCATCACCGGCCCGAGCCACCATACCTGGCAGCGCCCGTGAATAACAAGCCCGGCGAGGAAAAAGCCCACCAGCAGGGGCGCGCGGAGGGCCACCGGATTCTGGTGATGTTCCGTGCTGTGAACAAACGCGAGGAAGAAAAGAAACCCGCCAATGAAGAGCGGCGGGTAGTGCGCCGTGAATACCGTCCACGCCAGAAAGGCAAGGTGCGCGAAGGTGACCCAGCGCGGCACCGCCTCGTCGCGGTCGTGCCAGTGGATGATCTCGTCACCCTCCCGGGTGGCGTCACGCGCCCTGTCGCCCGGATCACCGAATTTCTTGAACTCGCCGCGGAAGATGAGGAAGTAGAGTGCATTGCAGGCGAGGATGGAAACAACGGCATGCGAGCCGAAAGTGGTGAGCATGAACCACGACGACCAGTTCCACTTGGCAGCCACCATGAGCACCGGCGGCGCCGCGAAATTCGTCAGCACCCCGCCCACGCTGATATTCACGAAGAGCAGCCCCAGCGTGGCATAGGCGAACGTCCGCCGCGGCTTCAGTTCGTAAAATTTCCGCGCCAGCAGCATCGCGCTGATCGTCATGGCCGCCGGCTCCGTGATGAGCGATCCGAGCAGCGGCGCAATCGTCAGGACGCTCAGCCACCATGCCGCCGGTGTGCCCCTGCCAAGCTTCACGGCGAACAGCGCGAGACACTGCTCCGCAAACCGCACCACCGGACGGGACGCGCTGATGGTCATAATGACGACGACGAAAAAGGGCTCGGTAAAATTACAATCCAGTCCCACGAAGCGCTCCACATTTCCCCAGCCGTGAAACCACCACGCGAAGAGCAGCAGCGGCACCGCCCACAGCGCGAAGACGACCTCCACTTCGCCGAGGAAATGCAGCACCTTCGCCTTGAACGACACGATCTCCCCAGCCTCCGCATAGCGGCTTGCGTCCGCGGTTCGCCCCTCGGCTTTCAGCTTCGCCCGGTGCCGCTCCTCCACACGGTGCGACCAGCTTTGGAACATCCCTGCGAGGAACGTGTGCAGGATGGCGCAGAAAAAGATGACCATCGCTGCGACGTTGAACGGATCCGCCTTTGCCCGGGCCTCCAGTTTCTCACGCAGCGGCTGCGCCGGCGCGCCCGGTTTGTAGTCCGCGTATTCAGCAAGCGGCACCGGGAAGGCGGCGTATTGATCCCCGGCACCGCCCTCATGGGTCGAGGGCCAGGCGGGTTTTATATCAGCCGGGCTGGCGGGAAGTGAGGAAACAGGGACGAGGAGAGCTGCGAGCAGCAAAAGGAATCGGGACAGGGGGGACATAAGTGAATTGCAGCCCGGGCGGGAGGCCCGGCATCATGGACTGCGAAAATCCTTGCGCAACAGTCGCCGCCCGCGGCACGTATTGCCTATTCCTATGCGCTCTTCCCTCCTCCTCCTTCCAGTCGCAGTACTCGCGGCCATACCGGTCCTCTCCACCCGCGCGGAAAAATCCGCGACTCCCGCCGCCTCCGCCGCCTCAACCGGCAAAGCTGTCGGAGGCATGGCCGCCGCCGCACGGAACTTTCTCGCCAGCCTCGACTCGGAGCAAAAGGCCCTCACGGTTTTCAAAATGGAGGATCCCGAGCGGCAGAACTGGCGGTTCGTGCCCATCGAGCGGAAGGGGATCACGCTCCAGCAGTTGCGCCCGGACCAGGACCATCTGGCCTACGCGCTGCTGGGCTCGGCGATGAGCAGCGAGGGATTCGCTGAGGCGGTAACGATCATGAGCCAGGAACAGATTCTCTTTGAGATGGAGAACAAGTCGCCGAAGCGGAACCCGGAGAACTATCACATCCTCATTTTCGGCGAGCCGTCCGAGACCGGGTCGTGGGGCTGGCGGTTTGAAGGCCACCACTTTTCCTGCAACGTCACCATCGCGGGCGGCAAACTGGTAAGCATGACGCCGTCCTTCATGGGCACGAATCCCGGCGAAGTGAAGGAAGGTCCGCGCAAGGGACTGCGCGTCCTGAAGAGTGAAGAGGAGATCGCCCGCGAACTGGTGAATTCACTCACGGATGAGCAGAAGAAGGAAGCGATCCTGCCCGGCGATGCCCCCGCGGACGTGCTGACCGCCGAGAAACGCAAAGTGGAGTCGCTGGGCGATGCGGGACTTGCGTCCTCGAAACTGAACGACGTGCAGCGTCAATTGCTGTGGAATGTAATCGAAGAGTATATCGGCCGCTTCCGCCCGGATCTCGCAGCTCCCGTGGCCGCCCGTCTCAAAGCGTCAGGCTGGGACAAACTCCTTTTCGCCTGGGCGGGAAGCACCGAGCCAGGAAAGGGAAATTACTATCGCATCCAAAGCCCGGATTTTTTGTTCGAGTACGACAACACGCAGAACAACGCCAACCACCCTCACGCCGTGTGGCGCGACTTCGCCGGCGACTTCGGTGAGGATATTCTCAAGCAACACCTCGGGGCGGAGCACGGGAAATAAACCTGCTCAGCCCGCCGGGAGACGAAGCCGGAACTCCGTCCATTCTCCGTCGGATCGCACGAGCGTGACATCGCCGCCCTGAGCGACCGCAAGCGCGCGGGCAATGCTCAGACCGAGACCGTGACCGGAGATGTTTTCACCGGTGCCGGCGCGATAGAAACGCTCGAAGAGACGTTCCCGGCTTTGTTCCGGGATGGCGGGACCGGTGTTGGCGATACTGACCGCGGCGCTGCCATTCCGGCGCTCGCAGACAATGCGGATGCGCCCGTTCCCGCCGGCGTACTTCGCCGCATTTTCGGTGAGATTCTGCAGAATGACGGAGACCCGCCGCGCATCGCCGAGAGCTGTTAGGGATTCGGGAATGTCACTCTCTACGGTAATGCCACGCGACGGGGCGAGTGCTTCAAGGTCATCAAGCGCGGCACCGGTGAGCATGGCGAGATCAATGGTGGCGGCCTCGAGTTTCAGCCCGCCGGCGTCCAGTTGCGCGAGCAGCAAAAGGTCTGCGGTGAGCGTCGTGAGCCGCCGGGTTTGTTTGAGCAGGGCATCCACTTCAGTGCGCACTTCCGGCGTCAGGGCCGGTGACGCGCGCAGGTTGTCGAGGCCGGCGCGCAGCACCGCCAGCGGCGTCTTCAACTGGTGCGAAGCGTCGGCGGAAAACCGCGCGGCGCTGGCATAGGCATTCTGGAGGCGGTCGAAGGTGCGGTTCAGCACTTCCGTGAGCCGGAAAATCTCATCATGCACCGGCGGCAGCGGAAGGCGCTCCTCCGGAGCGCTGGCATCCACCTTTTCCGCAGAATTTGTGAGAGCCGTCAGCGGATGCAGCGCACGCCGTCCGAGAAACCATCCGAGCGCAAAGACAACCATTCCGAGGCCGGGAGCCACCCACAGCGTAACCTGAAGCAGATCCTCCTGCATGGCCTCGATCGTGCCCAGCCGGGTGCCGATATGGACGGTCAGAAAGCCGTGGGCGAAACTGCCGATGCGGCAGTTCCTTCCCTCGATCCTGACAGGAGTGATCTTGTCAGGGTTTCCCGTGAGATTGTGCCCGCGCAGATTTGGCGAACGATAGAGCAACTGCCCCTCCGGCCCGTCGATCTGAATGTATCGGCCCCGCAGTACCGCCGGGATGAGCCGCTCCGGCATCGGCTTTCTGAAATCGCGGGGAGCACCGCTGAAGTTCTCAATGTCGCGGAAGAGTTCCTCGGCGTTCTTCGCGAGCTGCTCATCCAGCTCCCGCAACTGCTGCTTGTAGATGATCGGGCGGATCACGACCAGCCCTGCGGCCAGCGAGAGTACAGTCAGGCAGGCAGCGGCGAGACCGAAGCGTGTTTTGAGCGACCAGCCTTTCATGCAGTGCGCAGCCGGTAGCCTGCTCCGCGCACGGTTTCAATGACCGGTGTGTCCGCGCCGCCGTCGAGCTTTTTGCGCAGCCGCATGATGAAGATCTCCACGGTGCGGGTGTCGTACTCGTGCTCGCGCTGCCAGATGCGCTCACAGATTTCGTCGCGGCTGAACGTGCGCCCGGGTTCGGCAAGGAAAATCTGAAGCACCTCCATCTCACGCGGGGACAGCGCCACCGGATCGCCGGCCCGGGTCAGTTTGCGGTTCCGGACGTCCATCATGAGATTTCCGCACTGGAGATAATCCGATTTCTCCACCGGCACTCCGCGCCGGCCCAGCGCCTCCACCCGGGCAAGCAGTTCCTCCATCGCGAACGGCTTGGTCAGGTAATCATCCGCGCCGGCTTTGAGACCCTGCACGCGATCTCCCACGTCGCCGCGTGCCGTAACCATGATCACGCGCGCGGTGGAGCCGGACTTCTTGAGCCGCTTGAGTAATTCAAAGCCGTCCATGCCAGGCAAATTTACATCAAGCACGACGATATCGAAATGATTGGCCAGCGCCGTGCGCAGCCCGAACGCTCCGTCGGCGGCATGAACCACTTCATGCCCCGCACGTTTCAGCGCGCGGAAGATGTGCGTGGCCAGTTGCGGCTCATCTTCTACAGTGAGGATGTTCATGAGATGTGGGTCGCGGTGGCGGCAACAGTGACCACCATACGGCAACAGTCCAGAAAATGATCCCCGGGCGATCCGGCAATGGTAACCATTTGGTCAGCCCGCCCCGCCGGCAGCCCAGACTCATCACGCTTGCCCGTGAGCGGTCCGCCGCTCTTGTGGCGGGGATGGATACCATAACACATGGCGCACTCGGCATCGCGGCAGCACTGCTGGTGGCTCCCGCGGAGCTGCGAAAACAAGCGGCGCTGGCGGGACTCATCGCGGCGGAACTGCCGGATATGGATGTCTTCCTCTTCTCGCCCAGCGATCCGCTGTTCACCCTGCAAATCCACCGGCACTTCACGCACGCACTGGTGGCGATTCCGTTTCTCGCGGTGCTCGGCGTAGTCCTGGCCAATTTCCTGCGGCTCGTCTGCCGCCGCGCGCGGGTGTGGCACGGCATGTGGCTGCCGGCCCTGGCCGCGGCGGCCACGCACGGCCTGTGCGATACATGGACGAGCTACGGCACGCATCTGCTCTGGCCGTTTACGG
>JANNVM010001204.1:0-8920 GCA_031414455.1 Verrucomicrobiota bacterium | reverse complement strand
AGCATCCGGCGCGGCACGGCCGCTTTGACCAGACGGAAGCCGATGTCCATTCCTGGACCGATGTAATCCGGCGGCAAATCCGCCGGAGATTCCACACAAATATTTCCGACCGGAAATCCGGCGGTCCAACCAGCACATTTGACATCGAGACGGCCGTCGGTGGCGGCGATGGTGCTTTGTCTGAAATCCGCGACGGCGGCCCGGAAAGCCGCCACACAACGAGGCGTCTGTTCCCAATGGATCAGTTGCGTTGAAAATACGATCTCATCTCCAATGAGTTTCCAGACCGGAAGCTCGATGCCGTGGAATCTCTCTGCTACGAGTTTCTGCCTCAGCAGCGCAGGCAACTGCCGGTAGAACTCACGGAAATACTTTTGCCATTCATCAAGCTTGCCGCTCTGTTTGAAGGCGGTGCTGCCGGCAAGGTCCGCGCTGAGAAACAAACGCAGACCCGGGGTGGGAGGCGGGTCAGGCACTGATGTGAAGAACTTTTTTGCGCAACTGCGCGGCCTCCAGTGACACGTTGAAAATGCCCGCCAGGGTGAGATCGGTCATTCCAGGCTGGGTCGCGGATTTTCGGAACGCGGCTTCCGGCATCAGGAGCGTGGCGGCAAACCAGTTCGCTTCCCATTCAACACGGTTGCTGCCTTTGCGTCCGGCGATCATCGGCGCAATCACCCCGGAACGTGAGTGGAGGATGTAATGACCAAGTTCGTGGGCGATGGTGAAGTTCTGACGGAGCGGACCATCGGCCCCCAGCAGCCGGATGGTGAATTTCCGCGGGCCTTCGATGACAATGGTGTCCGCTTCGTGCTCCAGCCATTCCTCCAGGCGCATGTAGGTAATGCCTCCCCCCAGCTTTCTAACAACTTCCGAGATGCTGCCGCCGGGGCAAAACCCTATCATTTTCGAAACCTTTCCGGCAATATCATCAAACGCCGGTTTTGGCAGGTTGCATGGCTCAGGAATGAGGTATGGGGCTGCTGCGACCATGACTGGGGAGGATGCTGCGTCTCAGGCCTACTAGCCGGCCTTTTTTGAACCGGTCAACGATTCTTTCTCTCAAAATGCCCGGAGCCTCCGCTACTTTATCCGGGGAGGGGTCCCCAAAACGATGCCTCCGGCAGTGGGTGGGGCGAATGAGGAAGACTTTGCGCCGGTGTTGAGCCGGGCGGCGTCTTCATCCTCCTGCAACGGGGGCTGTGTAAATACCGGCGCGGGAAACGGTACCTTGTCACACTCCCGCCGGTGCGGCAGAATAACGGGTTCCCAACCTCAACCCCCTCTTCCCTCAGCAACGATGTTTCCGGCCATGCGGTGCCTGCTCGCGACGGCATGGGCTTTTGTCCTCACGGCAAAAGCCGGGGCGGCCATGCACCTGACGGAAATCATGGCGTCGAATGCGACGGGCCTGACGGATGAGGACGGGGCGCATTCCGACTGGATCGAACTTCACAACAGCGGGCCGGGGCCGGTGAATCTGCGCGGCTGGCATCTCACGGACGACCCGCTGCGGGCCACGCGCTGGGAATTTCCGGAACTGGTGCTGCCCGCGGGAGGATTTGTGGTGGTGTTTGCGTCGGGCAAGGATCGCAGTGCGCCCGGTGAAGAGTTGCACACGGATTTCTCGCTCGCGGCGGAGGGGGAGTACCTCGCCCTGACAGACCCCGCGGGACAGGAAGCCGATGAGTTTGCGCCAGGGTTCCCCCCGCAGGTGACCGGCGTTTCGTGGGGGCTGGTGCCGGGAGCGGTCATGGGGACGCACGCCTATTTTTATCAGGCTACCGCGGGCACAGTGAACATAACATCTCAACGGGCGAGTGAGCAGCCGGTCTTCAGTGAAGGCAGCCGCACGTTTACGGCGCCGTTCACGGTGACACTGTCGTCGCCTCAGCCCGGGGCGCAGATTTTTTATACGCTCGATGGTTCGGAGCCGGCGACCGGCTCCACCCTCTACACGGGACCGGTCGTGGTCATGGCGACGACGCGGCTGCGGGCCATCGCACGGGCGAAGACCCTGATGCCGAGTCTGGCCGCCGGCGCGGCGTATGTGCGACTGGCGGCGGATGCCGTGCCGGCATCGTCGAATCTGCCGCTGATGATTCTGGATAACTTCGGTGCCGGACGCCCTGAGTATGGCAGTGATGCCGTGTGGCTGGTGTTCGAGCCGGGCGGCGCAGCGAACCGGACCACACTGACAGTGAAACCGGCGATCGCCGCGGCGGCTTATATCAAAGTCCGCGGCAGCAGTACCGCCAGCGCCAATAAGTATTCCCTTGCGGTGGAGGCGCGCAATGAAGCGGGCGGCGACCGCGATTTTCCACTGCTGGGACTGCCGGCGGATTCCGACTGGGTGCTCACCGCGCCCTACGAGTATGACCGCGCGCTGATCCGCAATTCGCTGATGTATCAGTTGAGCAACGGGGCGGGCCGCTATGCGCCGCGCACACGACAGGTGGAACTCTATCTCAACACAGACGGCGGCGCAGTGACGGCGGCGGATTACTTTGGTGTCTATACCCTGACAGAACGAATAAAACGCGGCGGTGACCGCGTGGATGTGGCCGAGATCAGCCCGCTGGACAATTCCGGCACGGCGGTGACGGGCGGCTACCTTCTAAAAATTGACCGCGGGGACGTTGGGGAGACAGGATTCACCGCAGGCGGTCAGACGCTTTATTTTGTGGATCCTGACGAGCCGGACATTACTCCGCCGCAGAAGACGTGGCTGACATACTACCTGAACAACTGGCGGACGGCGCTGACGGCACAGGATTTTTTCGACCCGCAGACGGGCTATGCAAAATGGGGCGATCCGGCGAGTTTCGCCGATCACCACATTCTCAATGTCGCGGCGAAGAATGTGGACGCGCTGCGCCTGAGTGCCTACCTTTACAAGGACCGGCTCGGACGGCTGGCAGCCGGGCCGCTGTGGGATTTCGACCGGTCACTGGAGTCCACGGACGGACGTGACAACAATTTCAACACCTGGCGCGGAGAGACCGGCGACCTTGGAACGGACTACTTCCGCTACACCTGGTATAACGAAATGTTCCGCGACCGGAATTTCTGGCAGCACTGGATCGACCGCTGTGAGGAACTGCGCCGCGGCCCGCTTGGCACGGCCCGGGTGCAGGCGGTGGTGGACGCACAGGCCGCGGAACTCACGGAGGCTGCGGCGCGGAATTTTCTGCGCTGGAGTGACAAGCCGCCGCGTTTCGGCGGCTGGGCCGGAGAGGTGGCGAATTTGCGGGGGTGGTTCACCAGCCGGCTGGCGTGGATGGACAATCAGTTCACGCGCCCGCCGGTCGCGAACACTTCCGGCGGTCCGGCTCCTCCAGGATTTCAACTGAGCCTCACTTCCCCGTCCCTGACACGGCCCGGTGCCGTGATTTATTATACCACGGACGGAAGCGACCCGCGGGCCTTCGATGTCACAATGGGCCAGCAGATCGTGACAACCACATTCATCGGCCTGACACATCCAGTGAAGGTGCATCTGCCGGTGGCGGACATTGGGACCGACTGGCGCGACCCGGACCCGTTTGATGACTCCGCCTGGTGGGCGGGCATTCAGGGCGTTGGTTATGACGACCGCACGGACTACGATCCCTACATCGGTTTCAATCTGGAGTCACCGCCGGCGGAGCGCCGCATGAAGGGCGTCACGCAGACTTGCTATATCCGCATGAACTTCACTGCCACAGCGGCACAAATCGCTCCGCTGACGTTTCTGAAACTGCGCGCACGCTGTGACGACGGCATGGCCGTATGGCTCAACGGCACCAAGCTGCCGGCTTCCATCAAGGAGCCCGCCGGCCTGACATGGAACAGCGGCGCGACCTCCGCCACTGCGGATACCACGGCCCTGCAGTTTACGGCGTTCTTCCTGCAGAACCCGCAGGCCCTGCTGCGTGAGGGAGACAACCTGCTCGCCATTCACGGGCTCGATGCCGCCGCCTCCTCGGATTTTCTCATTCAGGTGGAACTGCTGGGCGGTTATGTGCCGGTGGATGCGCCGGAAGCCGCGCCCCGGGCGATGGTGTGGGACGGGCCACGGACGATTACGGAGACAACACACCTGTTCGCGCGAACCTACGATCCCGCCGGGCCGTTCAATCCCTGGCCCAACACCGGAGCAGGCTCCGGCCTAACTCCGGTGGGCAGTCACTGGAGCGCACCACTGCGGCTGAGTCTGCTCAGCGGCACCGTCCCGGCGAGCGCGGCAAACCTGACAGTGTTGGAAATCATGTATCACCCCGGGGCGCTGACAGATGCGGAGCGCTCCGCCGGATTCAGCGACCGCGATGAATTTGAATACCTCGTGCTGCAAAACACAGGCAACGCACCGGTGGACCTGACAGGCATTCATTTCACCAGCGGGATTGAATTCGTCATGCCACTCGGCCCATCCTGTGTCCTGGCTCCCGGCGAACGCGGCATTCTGGCAAAAAACCGCATGGCGCTGGCGATGCGCATGGCACCGGGGCTCAAGGTGATCGGCGAATACACAGACAAACTCTCCAATGCCGGTGAAACGTTACGCCTGGCGGCAGCGGACGGTGCGATCATCTTCGAAGTCCCATGGGACAACACTCCGGCATGGCCTCAAGAGGCGGACGGTGCGGGCTATTCCCTCGTGCGGCGCGGGCCGGGAGGGGATTGCGCGGATCCGGCGGACTGGCGGCGCAGTCTCGACCCGAATGGCGAAGCGCACAGCCCGGCACCCCTCGCTTTTGCCGCGTGGCAGGTGATTTATTTTCCGTCAGGCGGTGATCCGGCCCCTGAGGCTGACCCTGACTCGGATGGCGTGAGTAATGCGGTGGAATATCTGTCGGCGACCGACCCCGGTTCGTCGCGCGATGCTGCCGCGCCCGTTGCGCGCACCATTTCCGGCCCCGGCGGCACCGTCATAACGGAGTTGACCCTGCGCCGGCGTCCAGGGGCGGCCCCATGGCTGCTGGAAAGTTCCCCTGATCTCGTTTTGTGGTCGGAGGTTGGCAGTTCGCCAGTCATTTCACCCAATACGGACGGCTCCGAATCCGCCACCTGGAGCCTGCCACAAACCGCGACCCGGGTCTGCTACCGGGCTCGCGCAGTTATCCCGGGAGCCCGGTGATTCGCTCGTTTGAGGCCTAACCGGCCAGAAGGCCATCAAGGGCCGCGCCAGATTCTTCTCGAAACTGCGAAATTATGCTTGGCATTCGATCGGGAAGATGTTTAATCAAATTTGATTATCTACCCGCGCGGGTTTTTCCTGCAACGACACTCAACTCTGCAAACGACCACCCTTATGGCTAAAATTATCATTATAGACGACGAGGCATCCATTCTGAAACTGATGGGACAGGTAGCCAGCAGGATGGGTCATGAGGTGTCGATGTACCTGACGGGAAAGGAGGGCATGGCGGCGATGGAGAAAGAAAAGCCCCAGCTGTTAATCGTGGATTTGCGCATCCCTGACATGAACGGTTTGCAGATTATCCAGGACTGCCGGGTGCGCTATCCACAGACGGAAGTGGTGATGGTCACCGGCTATGGGAGTGTGGAAACGGCCGTCGAGGCGATGAAACTGGGGGCCTTCGACTACCTGACAAAGCCTTTTGATCTTGAAGATCTGCAGCGGACCATCAATCGCGCGATGCAAAAGACCGGGGGCGCAAAGGCTGCGAATCCCTCCGGTGCCGTGAAAACCGAGACGGCCATCCAGTTGACCGGCTCGTCCAACCTGATCGGCCAGAGTCCGCAGGTGAAGGAAATCCTCGCGCTCGTCGGCAAAGTCGCGGACAAGGACAGCCCGGTGCTGCTGGAGGGTGAGTTCGGGAGCGGCAAGCAGATGGTGGCCCGCGCCATTCACAACACCAGCCGGCGCAAGGATGCCTCGTTTAAAGTGCTCCACTGCTCGGCGCTTCCCGCGGAACTGCTCGATCAGGAACTCTTCGGCGGTGCCAACACGATCTTCTACCGGGCCGACGGCGGAACCGTAGTGCTGGAGGAAATCAACGTCCTCCCCATGCGCCTGCAGTCGCAGCTCGATTCCTTCCTCGAAGACATCAATGCCCGCCGCCTCGCGGGTAATCTCCCGCGGGACCTCAACTTCCGCTTCATCGCGACCTGCAGTCAGCCGCTCGAACAGCTCGTCCGCGAAGGGAAATTCCGTGAGGATCTTTACTACCGGATCTCGGTTATTCCCATGACCATGCCGCCGCTGCGCAGCCGCCGCGACGACATCCCGCTGCTGGTGGATCACTTCCTGAACAATTACACGCGTCTCACCCAGACGAAGAAGAAGGAAGTGGACAAGTATGCGATGAAGCTGCTCACCGATTACGCATGGCCAGGCAACGTGGGTGAACTTCAGAACGCCATCGAGCGCGCGTGCTCGTTCGCCGACGACACCCGCATCCGCCCCACCGATCTGCCGCCGAAAGTGACGCAGAAAGTGGAGATCAGCGATGATGAAAACGAGCGCATGAAGCACAGCCTGCCGATCGGCGGCAAACTCAACGACTTCATCAAGAAGCAGGAGCGCATGTTCATCCGTGAGACGCTGAAGTACAATGAAGGATCCCGCGAAAAGACCGCCTCCATGCTTGGCGTTTCCATCGCCACGCTCTATCGAAAGATGGGGCTCAAGCTGGAACGGGACAAGATGCTGGGGTGAGCGGCTTTGAGCCCGGCATTCCAATGGGGAGCCGGGCGGATTCGGGTGCTGGCACCGGGGTTAAGCTCGACTCGACTTTTGAAAGTGGAGCTACGGCTACAGCCTGCCTTCGAAAGCCATCGCGAGCAGTTCCATGGTATGCATGACCCGCGGAGCGCTGTCGTGGCGGCGGAGATGGTTCGATATTTGCGTCATGCAGCCGATGTTGCCCATGACGACGAAGTCCGCGCCCGTGGCGGCGATGTGGTCCGCTTTCTTCCGTCCGAGGCCGTCGGCGATTTCCGGCTGGTCAACATTGTAAGTACCGGCGCTGCCGCAGCAGATGTCGCCATCCATGACTTCCTTGAGCGTTAGGCCGGGAATGCGGCGCAGCAGTTCGCGGGGGGCACTGCGCACGCCCTGGGCGTGGCTGAGGTGGCAGGCATCGTGATAGGCGACGATCACCGGGCGGGGCAGCGCAGGCGGCGGCTCGATGCCGAGTGCGTCGAGGAATACGCTGACATCCTGGACGCGGTGCGCAAAGGCTTTGGCGGCGGCTTCGTCGGGCGTGCCCTGGAGCATGAGCGGATATTCGTGAAGGCCGGAGCCGCAGCCGGCGGCGTTGGTGACGATGGCGTCCACATCGGACGGAAAAGCAGAGAGATTCTTCCGCGCCGCTTTGCGGGCTTCGTCGCCGGCGCCAACGTGCCACGCCAGCGCGCCGCAGCAGCCCTGTTTGCCAGGAACAAGCACTTCCACGCCGCATCGCGTCAGCACGGCGATCGTGGCAGCGTTGATTTCGGGGGCGAGCACCTGTTGAGCGCAGCCGGCGAGCAGCGCCACCCGGGCACGGCGCTGCCCCTGCGCGGGATAGGAAGCCGCAAGTTTTTGCGCCGGCGGCAGTTTGTCAGGCAACAGGCCCAGCATCGGCTGTAGCGCGCGCGGGAGCATGTCGTGCAGCCCGCGTGTGAGAATGCCGCCCTTCGCCGCGAGACGGAAACGCCAGGGATACGGCAGCGTGGTCAGCAGCAGGCGCCGGCGCAGACGTTCTGCGAGAGTGCGCGGACGTGTTTTCCTGACATGATCACGGAAAGGACTGATGAGTTCGCGGTACTTCACGCCGCTGGGGCAGGCGGTTTCACAGGCGAGGCAGCCGAGACAGCGGTCCACATGCGGCAACGCCTGCGCCAGCGGCAGCGTGCCCTCCAGCACTTCCTTCATCAGAACGATGCGCCCGCGCGGCGTGTCCATCTCCTGGCCGAGTTCCTGGTAGGTGGGGCAGGCAGGCAGGCAAAAACCACAATGCACACACGCCTGCACTGCCTCTGTCATTGAGTGGAGGGCGGTGCCAGGGGCGCTGGGCGGGATGGTGTGTTTCATCTGAAAGTTATCAGTGATCAGTAATCGGTAATCGGTAATCAGTGCGCAGGCGGTGGGGACGCCTCGTTGAGCGGCGGGAATCTTCCGTCAGGGTCCATCGCGGTTTTTACTTTGGCTTCCATGTCGGCTGATGACTGGACGCCGGGACGCAGCGGGCCGTCACCACGGAGCATCACGGCTCCGAGGGATTCCCGGCGGAGAATGGGATCGAGCGTCACAGCATCGAGACCGGCGATCCATGCCACATTGCCGGCCATACTGTAGTGGCGGGAGGCTCCGGTGCCGGCGAGCGCAGCTTCCAGCGAAGCGATGCGCAGGGGTGTGAGAGGAACTTTGGCCAGCGGCGCGCCGGGCCCGCCAATACGCAGGGCGGCGAGAGTTTCCCAGAAAGCCACGGACTCGGATTCGGTGAGAATTCGTCCGTCGCGCTGAGTTGCGGCGATGACGGTTTTCGCCCGGTCTGTTAGCGCCGGCTCGTCGCCCATGAAGCGCACCAGCAGCCGCGGACGTTCGCCGGCGACCGTTAACTCCAGAGCCTCCACTTCCCACGGCTGACCGGAGAGGAAGCACATTCGCTCCACGGCATCGGCGAGATCGCGGCATTCGATATCACAGGTCACGCGCGCCGCGGGAGCGGGAAAAACCTTGAAAGTGATCTCTGTCAGGATGCCAAGGCGGCCGAGGGAGCCGGTGAAGAGTTTGGGGAAATCAAAGCCGGCGGCATTCTTCACAACCTTTCCGCCGCCCCGGATGACAGTGCCGCCGCCGTCCACCCACTGCACCCCGACAATAAAATCCCGAAGGCCTCCGTAACGCAGCCGCCCCGGTCCGCTCAGTCCTGCGGCGACAGTGCCGCCGAGAGTCGCTCCCTGTGCGGCGAGCGGCGGGTCAAACGGG
>JANNVM010001203.1:0-5270 GCA_031414455.1 Verrucomicrobiota bacterium | reverse complement strand
CAGCGCGGCGCACACCAGCAGCGGCGCTGTTTGCAGCAGACGGCCGCGTTTGTTCCCGCGGAGCCGCTCGAGAATCGCGACCAGTGCCCATGTGCAGAGCGCAAAGAGGGCCGCACCCGTGCCTTCGTGGGTCCACTCCGGCCAGTGGACCGCGCCGCTTTCGGGGAAGAAGAGAATCGTTGCGCGGAGCACGTTGCCCGCGATGACGAGCGCCGTGGCAGCGAGCAGTCCGGCGATGACGCCGCGGTTAGGAATTCGCATCTGCGCCATGAGAATCAGAGCGAGCACGCAGGCCGTCCACCACATGCGGATGCCGCTGCACGGGGCGTCCACGCCGACGAGGCCGTCCGGCGTGGAAAGCATCGTGCCAGTGCGTTCGCAGGCGACGGCACAGGCCCGCAGCAGCGCATGCGATCCCGCGGCTGTCAGCAAGCGCAGCGGATAGCCGGCAAAGAACTGGAGCGAGGCCATGACCGGCAGAGAGAGAATCAGAAGGCCGGTTATCGCGTGCTGCCGCATCTGAGCCGCGATGGCAATAACTGCGAGTGCCGCCATTGCCCGCAACAGCGGCGGCATCGGGAGCAGGAGGACCGCTGTCGTGGTCGTGATTACCAGCGCGAGGCGGAGGGGAGTCACGTTGCTTTTCCGCATCACGCCGCGGTCTCTCCACAGAAACCACAGTGCCGACGCAAGGGAGAGGAAGCCGAGGGGTTCATCGTTTCCATCATTGAGGCGCGAGACATACCACGGCGCGACACGGAGCAGGCACGTCAGGACGCAGAGGGCCGCCAGGATAAAACGGACGCGGCTGCTGACGCAGCTCGACTTTCCAATGTCGAGTATGGTCCGCCGCGTCCCGGGCACTCGACTTGGGAAAGTCGAGCTGCGTTGCCGATCCGCAGCGTCGAAATGAGTCGGAGCATTCATGGGCCGCGTCCTACTTTCTGTGCCGCACGCACAACAGCGCCGCACTGGCAATCAGCACCAGCACCAAGCCGCCCGGCTCCGGCGTGGTGCCGGCCGTGCCGCCACTGCCACCAATGGCGAGGGGACTAACGCCCTGGGGCAGCGGCAGCGGTTGTTTCACCGTCCGGGCGGCGGCGAGCAGTTCGCGCGGAGATTCATCCACAGCGACGAAGCTGGTAAATTCGGTCAGCAGTTCATAATTCAGGCCGATCTGAATGATCTGATTTTTTGCATCGTGATCAGCCGGGTCCACGGCCTTGTAGTCGGCGAGCTGGCGGACGCGCTCGCGGGCCCAAAGCGCGCGCAGGGCGGGATTGTTCACACCGGCTTTTGCCGCCGTGGCGACGTCGAATTCATGGCTCCACCCGCCGCGACCCGTGCGGCCGGTGACGCGCACTTTGCCCTGAGGTTCGCCGCCCCATTTGCCGAACACCTCGATGGGCCGGCTCGCGAAAACATCCGGCACCGCGGCAGGCTCCACGGCGCTCACGGTGAAGCCATCGAAGGTCACCTTAACATCCGTCAGGGCCGGGGCTTCGATGTAGCGTTTGAATGCGGCGGCTTCGGTTTCCGCTTCTTTCGCATTCAGTGCAAAGAACGACTCGCCGCGACCGGTGCGGGCGAGTCCTTCGATGAGATAGCGGTTCACGCTGCTGCCGATACCGAAGGCGAAGACATTGCCGCGCCCAAGGTTTTGCCTGACAAGGTCGTAGCTTTGGCGCTCAATGTCCACGAACCCGTCGGTGATGACCGCCAGCGTGCGCGACCTCGCCTCATCGCCAGGCAGCGCGAAAGCCTTGCGCAGTGCTTCGAGCAACAGCGTGCTGCCGCTGCCGCCTGCTGCATCCACGAACCGCTGTGCTTCCGCGATGCGCTCCGGCGTGGCCGGCACGCTGCTGTTGGCAAGCACACTCGATCCGCCGGCGAAAAGCACCACATTAAACGTGTCCTCCGCGCGCAGTCCGCCGAGCAGTCCGCGCATGAGCGACTTCGCCGTATCCAGCGGGAAGCCGTTCATGCTCCCGCTCACATCCAGCACGAAGACATACTCCCGGGGCGGCATCATCTCCGCCTTCATCGCGGCGGGCGGCTGGACGGACACGCAGAAGAAATTCTCGTCCGCGCCGCGGTGCAGCAGCATCCCGGCGGCCACCTCTTCCTCACGCACCGCAAAGCGCAGCACGAAGTCGCGGTTCGCGCCCCGGGCCTCGCTTTTGGCCAGCACGAGCGAGGCGCTGTCCGGGCCGTGGTACTTCACATCGGCCTCGTGCGACACGCAGCGCAGCGATTTGATAGGCATGCCCGCGCGAATGTCCGCACTCAGCGTGAACACCGGCGTCTGCGGCTCCGCGACGATGTCACTGCCTGGTTCCGGTTTTTCCGGAGCAGGATAGGGATTCTCCACCCACGCATCCTCCTTCCCCTGCGGCGAATTCGCGGGCGTCATGGAGAAGCGCGGGCCCACCACCGTGGGGAACACGAACTCATACTGCGCGTCGCGCGCATCCAGCGTCTCCGTGTAATGCAGGACCGTCCTCACTTCATCGCCCGGCAGGATGTTCGCCACCTGCATCTGGAAAACGTTCGGGCGCTTCTGCTCCAGCAGGCTCGCCGTCTTGTTCTCGCTCTTCGCTTTCTCGTAGGTTGCCCGGGCTTCCTGCTTCTCTTTGATCTGCGCTTTGATAACACGCTCACCGATTCGCATCTCCATGCCGTGAACCGCGGCGCGGGTCGAGCCAGGGAAGACATAGAGCGCCTCGATGGGCACCTTGCCGCGGTTCGAATAGGTCTGCGTCACTACGACATCGGCGATAGAGCCTGACACCGTCGCTTTCACGTCCGTGGCTTTGAGCGGCAGCGATTCCACGGCGGCGCCATCCTCGCCGAGCACCTGGAAGTAAGGTGCCAGCGTCTTTTCGGCCGCTGGATCCGCCATAGATTCTGTGTCGTCCGCGGCGTAACTGTGCAGGGGAGCGAAAGCGCCGGTGAACAGCGTGAGGGTGGTGATAATGCAGGGCAGAGTTTTCATATGCCGCACCCTGCCACGCTACATGGCGAATCAGATGACGCCTCTGTGAATTCGGTGTGAAATCACTGCTGCCGCGCGGCAGCGCGTCTTACAAAACACCCGGTATCCCCGCCGGCCATGGCAACACCACTGAAGGTCGGCCATTCCACGCCACCAAAGAAGGCACGGGCCGGGCCATTCAGGCTGTGCTGGCGCAGGGGGACGTCGTTTGTTATGCCTGCAGCACCGCCAGCGGTGATTCGATGAGGCGGACTAACGTCTGGAGAAAGCGCGCGGCGGGTGCACCGTCGAACGCGCGATGATCGAACGTGAGGCTGAGCGTGATCATGTCACGCAGGGCGATGGCTTCGCCGACGGCGACCGGTTGGTGCAGGATGCGGCCCACGCCAAGGATCGCGCATTCGGGGTAGTTGATTACCGGGTTGAAGGCGTCGATTCCGAAAGACCCCAGACTGGTGATAGTGAATGTGCCGCCGCGGAATTCGGCGGGGCTCAGATGTCTCGACCGGGTGCGTTCGATGAGATCACGGGACAGGGCGGCCACGTCGCGCAGCGAGAGCTTCGTGACCCCGTGAATGACGGGAACGAGCAAGCCGGCATCAGTGTCCACGGCGATCCCGATATTGATTTCCGGCAGGGTCAGCAGATGATCGCCGTCCCAGCGCGAATTCAGCACTGCATGCTTTTGTAATGCGGCGGCGGCGAGTTTCACCAGCATGTCATTGTAAGAGGGAAGGGGAATGCCGGCGGTGTCGGGAGTGGATTTGAATTCGTTGCGCAGCCGTACGAGAGCGGACGCGTCCGCCGTTGTATGCAGCGTCACCGGCACTGTATTCTGCCGGCTGAGGGTCATCCGCTCCGCGATCACGCGGCGCGTCGCCGAAAGTGGGGAAGAGGGTTTGGTGGCCGCGGCGTTGCGAACATCGGCTTCGCGAATGCGCCCGCCGCGTCCGGTGCCCGGAACCCGCGACCAGTCAATGCCCAGTTCACCGGCGACACGCCGGGCGCGCGGCGTGCTCACCGGTGTCGTGTCGGAAGGAGTGAGGGGACAGGCATCAGGAGTGGTTAAAGCACTCGCAGGCTGACAGGGGACTTCAGACTCTGACGCCTGACTCCTTTCCCGGCGGCCCCTCTCCCTCCGCGAGCAGGTAGCCGATCAATTGCCCCACGACCACCGTGTCACCGGGCTGAGGGCCATTGGCGGGAATGTGCAGCAACCCGGCATCGAAGGATTCGACTTCCTGCGTAGCCTTGTCGCTTTCGATGGCGAACAGCATTTCGCCGGCGCGGACGGCCTCGCCGGGGCTCTTCAGCCACGAGGAAAAAATGGCTTCCTCCATGGACCAGCCGAGACGGGGAACGGTTATTTCGACAGGCATGGCAGCATTACTCGGCAATGAGTTCCTTCACCGCCCTGACAATATCTGCGACATCCGGGACGAGCGCTTTTTCCAGAGGCGGGCTGTAGGGCACGGGGGCGAAAGCGCCATTCAGGCGGCGAATCGGGGCATCCAGATCATTGAATCCGGCATCCGCCACCTGCGCCGCAATCTCGGCACCGAGGCTGCAGGGCGCGAAGGCTTCGTCCACGATGAGCAGGCGGCCGGTTTTGGCGACGGAGGTCAGGATGGTCGCCGTATCCAGCGGCGAGACCGTGCGGGGATCGATCACTTCGATGCTGATGCCTTCTTTTTGGAGAAGCTCTGCCGCGGCCATGGTGCGATGGACCATGAGAGCAAAAGCAACCACCGTGACACCAGTGCCGCTCCGGACGATGCGCGCCTTGCCGAATTCGATCTCGTAGGACTCCTCCGGCACCGCGCCCTTCATGCCCATCAGCTCGCGGTGTTCGAGGAAGATCACGGGATCGTGGCTTCGCAGGGCATGGGTCATGAGTCCCTTGGCATCATACGGCGACGATGGCATAGCAATTCTCAAGCCCGGGATGTGGCTGAAGATGGAATGGTAGCTGCCCGAGTGGTGCGTCGCCGCCGAATGCCCGATGCCCACGCAGCCGCGCAGCAGCACGGGCATCTTCAGCCGGCCGCTGCTCATGTATTGCATCTTCGCGATCTGATTCACGATTTCACCAAAAGCATCATTGATGAAATCCACGAACATAAAGTCAATGACCGGCCGGGTGCCGGTCATCGCCGCGCCGCACGCGAGGCCGACGAATCCGCGCTCGCAAATGGGAGTGTCGCAGAGGCGCTCGGGGCCATACTTGGCAAAGAGTCCGGTCGTGGTGGCGAAATTGCCGCCGCGCACGCCGATA
>JANNVM010001202.1:0-9074 GCA_031414455.1 Verrucomicrobiota bacterium | reverse complement strand
CGGACCTGGAACTCCAAACCGAACGGCTGCTCAATGTAGTAAATTATTGGCAGAAGCCTTCGCTTATTTCAAGATAATTCTTATAATTATGGTATCGATATTAATCGCTCGCGAAAATGACCCTTCGATGGGAATCACCGGTGAGAAAATGGGGTGGACGCTTCGGGTATCAAGACAGCCAATTTTGCAGGATTGTCCGCTAATTCGAACGGCCTGGCACCACGAAAAACGCATCACTCCCCGCCGTCGGTTGCGAGATGCGATCAATCATTGACCTCAAAAAGAAGCACCACGTAACCGCCAGGCCTCTGAAAGTGAACGGCGTCTGGCTGCTTGACTCGGTGAAGTGACGAGCCGAGCGCACCTGACATCCGCCGGCTTCACCTCAAATCGAACAAGTAAAGCAGCGCTGCGAAGCCGCTTGGGAGCAATTGCGGCATGGATTCGAATTCTGTGGCGTAGCGGCAGGACATTTTCAGGAAGTAGCGGGCGTGAAACAGGGCTTCGAGGATCGGGCGCGTGTGAGTGAGCCATGCTTCGTTGTGCGAGGGATCGAAGGAGTGGCCGGTGCCGTCGCGGATGATTTGAGTGAACCACGAGTTGAGCGGGCGTTCCGGCAGCAGGCTATGCAGCAGGCCGACCGTCTGGAGAGTCGTGGCCTGAACGGAGTAAACCTTGAACGACTGGTGGTAGAAACGATAGACCGCATCCTCCACACCCCAGTGCGAATCCAATCGGTCGAGTTGAGCGCTCAGTTCACCGCGTTTTTCCCGCAGCGCATGGATAAGCCGGTCGCGCAAAGCCTCCTCGCGGGCGGCTGGTTCCTGTAATGGTGTCATTGGGGAATTGGGTGTTTGAATCGCACGGTAACGCTGAACCTGGATTTGCCTCACGACACATTCTTCCGACTGCTAGCTACGCCAGGCCAGCACATTGATGAGTTGGCGGCCAATTACTTCATTAGCATGGCTGATTCTCGAATCCTCCCGCCTGCCTGTTCCGAACGCCGCCTTCAGCAAACTCAACCTTCGGGTCTCAGCATACGTGCGCAACGCATCCGCCGTGTGGTCGCAGAGCCCGTCTTTGAATGGCTGGCCCTTCACTCCGCCGGCGGCATTCGGGACTTTGCGATAGCCTTCCAGCCGGCTGATGCCGCCGGGGAGTTTCTGCCCATTGACCACGACCGTCCGGTCGCAGCGGGAATGGAACCACATTCGCGGCAGTAGCAGCCGGGCTTTATCGATGCCGACCCAGACATTCGGGGTCCGGGGCACGACGGTGATGGCATTCGCGGGCACGCCGGCGGCGATCAGTTGCTGCCGATAAGAGAGGCCGCTGCCTTTTTCGCGGATTTCGGCATCGTGCGGGATGAAGATGCCGGAGAGGATGCCGTGTTCCCGAGTCCAGCGGGTGAGCACCTGGGCGACACCGGCCGCGCCGATGCCTTCGGCCGCGGACCAGTCGATGACGGAGATATCGCGCCCGGTTTCCTGGACGAGCCAGCCGGCGACATTGTCCCCGGTCCCGAGATCCCGGAAGGTCCACAGCGGGCAATTGCGTTCCACGGGGAACTCCCTGACGCGACCGGAAGCCCGGACGCTGATCATTTCCGGATAGATTGCACCGACCACGATGGCGAGATCGCACTCGTCGATAGTGGTAGGATATTGCTGGCACATGTAATCCGGCCGGAGGGCCGCACGGTACTCATGGAACCGCGCCGGAGTTCCTCCGCCTTCTCCGGCTTCTGCGAAGCGATAGGCCCCAGCTCCGAGATGTGCAGCGATTGGATCGTGCCGCCGGTGAACGACACGCCGGCCTCGAACCGGCTGCCAATGTCCCAGCCGGGTTCGCCGTCGGCTTAATCGAGCGGATGGTGGGGTCGGCAGCTTGGGATCGGTGGGAGTTTCCTCATTACCCTGGCGTCGAAACCCGCACCCGCCAGTAGGAGCGCGGCGGAGCGGAAGGAAGGAGAAGGGAGATAAGTTCTCCGCCGCCGGGAACGGGTTCACGGGCGACTGTGGTTGACGGGGACGGCGTCCACGCCTGGAGATCCGGCGAGTGCTCGACGGCGAAGGCGGCCTCCACACCGCTGCCGAGGCGGACCTTCAAAACGGGCCCGGTGGCCGTCCACTCCATGACGGGCAAAAAGTTAGGAGAGGGCATGGCGGGATCGGAGCCCGTGAAGTATTCCAGCACCGCATCGAGTCCGTCACCGTCGCCGTCATCGGAGTCGGTGGTGATGTTGTATCCGGTTTTCCATGCAGCATAGCCGGCGGCATCAGAGGCGCCTGGATTGCCTCCCGGAGCAAGACTGGCACGCCAGTGCAGGCCGTCACTGTGCCATGCGTCGGTGGTGTGATCTGCGCCCGGAGCGGCAAGGACGAGGCTGGCACCGGTGCCGTCGGGCGAGGAGGGCCAGGGCAGGTCGTCATCGTAGGCGAAGTCGCGGATGACGGCGCCGCCCGGTTGCATCAGCGTTAGGCGCTCACCGCCGTTGGCGAGGTTGGTGCCGTTGAGGAATTGCTCTTCGCTCACGACCAGTCGCTGGCCGGGGGCGAGAACGGACGCGGCCGGAAAAACGAAATCGATGCCGCGCAGGAACCAGCAGCCAGAAAGATCGACGGGCGCGTTGCCGGTGTTCATGACTTCAAGAAACTCGGCATTGCCGGGCGGGGGAGTGGCCGCGGCCGGATGATAGTGGATTTCAGTGATCGCGATGTTGGTCGCGTCGGCCGGCACGGTGCCCTGGGTGAAGAAGGCGGCTTCGTTCAGTGCGGACCATTCTCCGTCGGTCGTGCGGCGCGCCCGCATACGGACGAGGACGGGGCCGTTCACCACAAACTCCGGCGGCGGCGGTGAGATCAGCAGCGCGGCGGGATTGATCGCACCGCCTTGCAGACGCGGGTCACTGCCGTCGGTCGTCACATAGACCTGCGTACCCGGTGAGGCTGAGGTCACCGGGGGCACATAGCCGGCGGGCACCGCGCCGCCGTGCTGGGCGAATTCCGGCGCTTCGATCGGATACCAGCCCCGGGCGCGGACCTGGCCAAGAATCGTGGCGCACCGCGTGGTCATGAACCCGTTGCGGATCCGGTTGACCTCCGTTGTCCACTCACCGTTCCGGTCCCAGGGGAGCGCCGTGGCCGTGCCAGGCTGCCAGCGCGCTGTTTCCGCCACCATGGCGAGCGAGATTTCGTTCACGCGCCGGTCGAGAATCGTCTGAGCGCGCGCCGCGGTGAGCACGCCGTTGTGGAAACACGCCCGGTAAAGGCGGTCGCGGAAGAGCACCCGGAAATCCGCGTGATCCATCAGCGTGACGTCTCCTGTCGCCGTCGTGACCGCCAGACCGTCCGGCGGCATCACACCCTGGCGCGGATTGTTGACGTAGTTCGGCGCACTGGGAATTGTCAGGTTGGCGTTGGGATCGTTCCAGATGACGTCGTTGTCGTAGGAAAAAAAGATCCAGCCGCCCCGGTCCGGACCGTTAGGGCCGCCGGCCATCCAGTTCTGGTTGGGGTTCCAGTCCCAGGCATTTCCCGCCCAAAAATTCAGGACGATAAAATCCGCCAGTTGCGGCAGATTGATCCAGCGCGCCGCCTGGGTGTAGCCCTGCGTGACGGCGGTTCGCATCTGGTTCCACTGAGCCTGCCAGTTGGCGCTGCCGTTTTCGCCGGGGTTGGCGCCATTGGTGAATTCATAACTTTCACTTCCGCCCGGCCGGTAGCTGGCCTGGAAGTCATCGTTCGGGTACTCGCGCCAGTGGTAGAGCCCATGATAGGCTCCGTTCAGCCAGAGCTGCACAAACCGGTTATGCGGTGCGATGTGCCCCATCGACAGGTGAAAATCGTCCATCATCACCGCCCGGAGATAGAGCGCGTCACCGCGCACACCCGCCATCGGCGGATTGCCCGTTTCCGCCATCCAGTGAAAACTGTCGTGTGATCCGCTGCGCAGCGCGATCCGGTCGAAACTTTCGGCCGGCGTGTGGAATTCCACATGCGGGTGATTGCGGAAGATGTTGTGGTTCAGCTCCGGCTTGCCGTATTCGGACCGCATGTAGAGCCGGAAATTATTCTTCGGTGAGGCAAGGCTCGCGTTTCCCACCGCCTGAATGCCGCAGTCGATCTGGAATCCCGGCTCGTCGCCTGACGGGTGGAAAAACTCGATCGATGTCTCCGACTCGCTGGTGCCGGGGTTGCCCGCCGGGTTGATAACCGATACGGCCGACAGCGACGTCAGCGCATCCTTGAGCAGCGGGGCATAAGTGGCATTGGCCCGGATCGCATTCGTCTGGGTCGGATTGTTTGAATTGGTCTGACCCACGACGCCGTCGGTCGCGGGAGCCGCAATTCCATTGATAAAAAGATAGGTGTGCGTGGCCACGCGGCTGGCCGCAGCGGCGGGTTGAATCGCCACGGCGCGAATGCGCCGGGTGCCGCGCGTCGTCGCGGTTGTATCGGGCGTCAGCGAAATCGGCCCGGTGTAAACCGTGCCGTTGGCCGCGCCGGGTTTGCTGCCGTTGGTCGTGTAGCGGATGACCGAGGCCGGTACCGCCGCCGTGAGTGTCAGCGACTGCGCCGTCGTATAGAAGCCCCGCTTCACGCTGAAATCGACCTCGTTCAGGCCGAATGGAAACACACTCGAATTCGGTGCGTTCGGTGTCGGTGTCAGATAGCCCTGACCGGTTCCCGCATTCTCCCAGCCGAATGCCAGATCGGTGAACTGTTCCTGGGCCGTGTGAAAATCCGCCACTGTGCCGTCGGGCCGGACGAGGGCGAGGTATTCGCCGGACGATCCGTCGAGGCGGAAACCGGTGTGCAGGTTTCCACTGGCCGGTGTCCGGTTCTTCCCCGAGGCGAAAACGACAAGGTAGCCGCCGGCCGGCAGCGTCCGCGCCGGAAAAGTCCAGAGCGCGGGATTCTCCGGATCGTCCGTCAATCGCCAACCGGTCAGGTCAACCGCTGTGGCCAGCGGATTGTGCAGCTCGATCCAGTCCTCCGCGGAGCCGTCCTCGTCTCTGATACTGGTGTCGTTAGTGGCGAGATATTCGTTGATGCGCACGCCGGTTTCGATCACCGGGAGCGTGAACGCCTTTTCCACCGCGAGGCCCGCGCGGTCGGTCGAGCGGACGCGCAGGCCGAGCGCCGCCGCCCCCGCCGGCACGCTTCCCGCCAGCCGCAACTCCTCTCCGGCGATGGCAAACAGGGCATTGTTAGTGTCGCCGGCGCCGGCGACGAGCGCGTAGGCATGGCCGTCGGCCGCATCGGGATCGACGGTCGTGAAGCGCCCGAGCGATGCATTCACCGGCGTGGCGCGGCCGATCCGCTGCGCCGTGGTCACGATGTCCAGCGGCGCGTGCGGTTCCTTCACCGAAAGTGTGATATCCTTCTCAAACGCCAGGCCTCCCTGGTCCGACGAGCGGACGCGGATCGTATGAGGTGAGCCAACCGGTCCCAAAACTGCCGCGGTCATCAAAGTGCTTCCTGCCAGAGTGAATCGTCCGCCAGCGTCGTTGACCAGCGCGTAGGTGTGGGTGTCCTCCGGGTTAGGGTCCGCCGTGGTTAGGGGCCCGACGGCTGTTCCGGCCGGTGTCTCCGGAAAAAGATCGAGGGCCGCGAGAGTGATGTTCACTGGCGCCAGCGGTCCGGGAGGTGCCGTGGTGATGACAACATTGAATGAATACTGGCGGGTCAGGTTCGTTAGCGTTTGCCCGCCCGCACCGGCTTGCGGCGCGCTGTTCAGCACGAGGCGCCCGGCATTCGACGAGGCCCCGCCGCCGGTCAGCCAGATCTGGTCCCCGCCATCCACGAACGGGATCACGGCAGCGTTGTTTCCCGTCCCGTCGGGATTGGCATCACTGTAGCCGGCCGCGAGTTTCGTGCCCGCCTCAATCGTGAAGACCGGCACCGTGTCAGCGAAGGCGAAATTTTTCACCCCCGTCGTCGTGTAATCGGTGCCGGCGACGCGCGTCTTTCCAATGGCGAGGATAGTAAAATTATTATCCCCGTTCACCCGGACAATGAACGGGGTGATGCGCCCGGTCACCGCGCCGGCGTTGGCATGGAATTGCGTCACGGAGACGATCTCCGGGCCGCCCGACGAGTTGGTGTAGGTATCGTTCTCGTTGACCACCATGATCGCCCGCCACCCGTCCACCACCCCGCCACCCGCGGGATTGTTCCCAAGCGTGGACGGGCCGGTGGTGACAACCGACGACGAAAAGCTGACGTTGAACGAATACTGACGAAACAGGTTCGTCAGGACCTGAGTGGTCGGCCCCGCCTGGGGGGCGCCGCCGGCAGAAACCTGCGCCGCATCACCCGACAGCAACCCGCCCGCCAGCCAGATCGCATCGCCGCCGTCAACGTAGGGCACCACACTGCCGTCGTTGCCCGAGCCATCGGGCGCCGCATCCGAATACCCGGGTGCCAGTTTCTCTCCCGGCTGGAGCGTGATCGCCGGTGCCGCGTCGGCGAAGGCGAAACTCTTCGCTCCCGCTGTTGTGTAATCCGCGCCGGCCACCCGCGTTCGCCCGACGGCCAGCACCGTGAAGTCGTTGTCGCCATTCACCTTCACCACGAACGGTGTCACCCGCCCGCGCGCCGCGCCGATGTTCACGTTGAATCCTGTCAGGGTGATCGTCGCCGGCGTCCCGCCCGTGTTCGTCCAGGTGTCGGTTTCATTCACCACCATGACGGCTCTGTACCCGTCCACGACCGCCCCGGGGGCCGCAGGATCATTGCCGACCGTCAGCGCCCGGACGGTCCCGGCGAGAAAACAGACGACAAGAAAGAGGGGAGCCCAGTGGAGCCGGACTATGGATCGGGTGCAGGCAGGAGGTCTCATGTTAAAAGGGGAAGGGGCACCGATCCTGGCACGCCCGTCCCTCCGGGGCGAACATTTTCTCGACCGGTCTCTTCAATCCTTCATTCGCCGTCGGCTGCGCGAAGAGGCCGTTCCTCCGTGGCACCAACTTCCCGGCAGCGAAGCCTGAAACCAGGTGGGGCGATGCTCCTGCTGAGCCCATTATTTCGCGGGCGAAGGCGGTGCGGAGCCTGTGAAATCGTCAGAGCCGGCACTTGCGGTGAGAGCTAATCGGCAACTTCCTGTCTGCGAGCGAAAGCGTCGCGTGATGGCTCTCGCCGCGGACGTCGTTCGTGACATCCCCACCCGCCTCCGCGCCCCCTTCGCCCGCAAATGTCAGGGCTCTGCAGGAGCATCGCCCCACCTGGTTGAAATGGCTCCGCTTCGAGTGTTATTCAGCCGTGACCGTAAGATAAGCATCGATCAGTCCCAGTCCCTGCTGCTCCGGCGGCAGGGGAACCGGAGTGACATCTTTGCCGATGAGGTCGGCCCTTCCTGCAGACAGCATGAGCGCGGCCACTCCGGATACATGAGCCGCTGCCTGGCCCGTGCCGGCGCGTCCGCTATAGGTACTTCCAATCCAAGTTGAGGTAATCGCCGAACCCGGGGCGGTAAAGTCAACCTCCGGTCCCCAGTTGCTGAAGGTGGAAAGGCTGAGATTCGGGTACGCGTTCGATTGAATGGAAGTAACCGCGATCACTTCCGGGTACTTCGCCGTGTAAAGGACACCGGGGGAACTGTTATCGCCCACCGCAGCCACCAGAACGATTCCTACATTGGAAGCGGCTATGATCGCGTTGCGCAGAACGGGTGCATCCCCGGCAATCTCGAAGCTTATGTTGATGATGTGCACGCCGTTGGCCATACAGGCGTAAATCCCATCGGCGACGACCTGCGGATCAATGAGGGCCGGCTTGGCGACATAATCCCCGGGCAGAACCTTCACCACAAACAGTTTTGCGGAAGGAGCGATGCCGATGTGGCCGATGGTATTGTCCACCGCGGCAATGATCCCCGCGATGTGCGTCCCATGGCCGTTGTCATCATCCCATTTGTTGGCCCCTCCCGCCTTCCTCACCAGATTGATCCCTCCGATGATGTTGGCCTGAAGGTCGGGGTGGTTCTTCTGAATGCCGGTGTCCAGAACGCCGACTTTGACGCCCGCCCCGCTTGCAATATCATGTGCCGATATAGCATTGATGCCGGAGGGGCCCATTCCCCAATTAGAGGAAGTTTACCACCCCCCAGGAAGCTGTGGCGGAGATGAGCAGTAGCGGGAAGATGGCGCGTATCAGGGTGGCTAATGGATGTGCTTTCATTGTGGTTGTGGTGTTTGGTTGTGGTGTTTGGTTGTGCCGGCGTGAAGCGGGATGATTCTGGAACTGCTGCACGTCATGGATCCGTCGTGACCTGAACGCGGAAGAAGCGTTCGGGGACGCCGGCGGCAGGCGCGGAGACTGTGAAGGTGAGGGTGGCTCCGGTGCCGGCAAGGGGGGTGAGGCCGGTATTGCTCCATGTGCCGGCAGCAAGGGCGTCGGACCGCCAGAGGGTGTAGGTGCGGCCCGTCACGGTGGGGAAACTGAGGGTGAGATTTCCGCTGTCGAAGACCGCACTGGTGATCTGGAAGTCTTCACAATCTGGAGTGTAGCTGAAGGTGCCGATGGAGCCGGTTCCCCCCCAGACGATCATCTCGCCGCCCGTCCACACTGCTGTGTGTAGCGCGCGCGCTTCAGGCGCCCCGGTAGAGATCACGGGCGTCCACCGGTCGCCCGCCGAATAGTATCGTGCACCGGTGTTCAGATAACTGGCGAAGCCGCCAGTTTGTCCCCCCCAAATAATCATCTCGCTGCCCGTCCACACCGCCGTGTCCCGTTCGCGCCCGGCGGGGGCGCCGATGGTGGTCATCCCCGTCCAAATGTTCCCGGTCGGATTGTAACGCCCGCCCGTAGTCCTGTAGCCGCCCCCATATCCGCCCCAGACAATCATCTCGCTGCCGGTCCACACTGCGCGGGGACCTGACCGGGCAGTGGGCGCGCCGCTGGTGGACACCGCCGTCCAACTGTCAGTTGCCGGGTTGTAGCGCCCTCCAGTGCCAAAATTGGTGCCCCTGCCGGTCCCCCCACCCCAGACGACCATCTCGCTACCCGTCCATATAGCCGTGTGATCGTAGCGGCCAGTGGGCGCGCCGATGCCGGTCACCGCCGTCC
>JANNVM010001201.1:0-2707 GCA_031414455.1 Verrucomicrobiota bacterium | reverse complement strand
GCCAGGACTGGTTTCCGCTGAGCGTCGAGTATAAAGAAAAAGCCTCCGCTGCCGGCCGCCTGCCAGGCGGCTACTTCAAACGCGAAGGCCGCCCGACCGAAAAGGAAATCCTGACGTGCCGCATGACGGACCGTCCGTTGCGTCCGCTGTTCCCGAAAGGCTACTTCTACGACACCCAAATCGTCGCTCTCCTCCTCAGCGCCGACGGCGAAAATGACTCCGACGTGCTCGCCATGAACGGTGCCAGTGCCGCGGTGTATTTGTCAGACCTGCCGATGGCCAAGCCGTTCGGCGCGGTGCGTGTGGGCCGCGTGGAAGGCCAGTTCGTCGCCAACCCGACGCACGATCAGCGCGCTGACAGCGATCTCGATCTCATCTACGTCGGCAGCGAGGACGAAGTCATCATGATCGAAGGCGATGCCTTTGAATTGCCTGACGAAGAATTCATCAAGGCCCTCCATTTCGGCCAGGCTTGCATCCAGCCGCTCATCGCCGCGCAGAAAGAACTCCGCGCCAAAGCCGGCAAGCCGGTGCGCGAATTCAAGCTCCTCAACGCCCGCGCCGAACTGCTCGAAGTGGCCTACGAGGTTGCGGGCAGCCGCATCGAAGGCGCCATCTACACCACCGGCAAAGCCGCCCGTTCCAAGGCCATCGGCGCGCTGAAGGAAGAAGTGAAAGCCGCGATTCTCGCCAAGTATCCAGACGCCGGCGCATTCGAGATCAGCCAGGCCTTCGATTACCTTCAGAAGAAAGCCTTCCGCATCAGCATCCTCGACAAACAGAAGCGCTGCGACGGCCGCGGGCTCGACGAAATTCGCGGGCTCACCGCTGAGATCGACTGCCTGCCGCGCGTTCACGGCTCCGCGCTTTTCGCCCGCGGCGAGACGATGGCCATGGCCCTCGTGACGCTGGCTCCGCTCGATGAAGCCCAGGACTTTGACAACTACACCGGCGGCGAAGACAGCAAGCGTTTCATGCTGCACTACAACTTCCCGCCCTTCTCGGTCGGAGAAACAGGACGCTTCGGCGGGCAGAATCGCCGGGAGATTGGGCACGGTGCCCTCGCGGAGAAATCCATCCTGCCGATCCTGCCCAGCGAGAAGGACTTCCCCTACACCATCCGTGTGAGCAGCGAAGTCATGGAGTCCAACGGCTCCACCAGCATGGCCAGCGTCTGCGCCGGCGTTCTCTCCCTCTACGCCGCCGGCGTGCCCCTCACGGCACCGGTGGCGGGCATCAGCGTCGGTCTTGTTAGCGAGTTCGACGACAACGACAAGATGGGCCGCTACCTGACGATGATCGACATCCTCGGCAGCGAGGACCACTTCGGCGACATGGACTTCAAATTGTGCGGCACCGAAAAAGGCGTCACCGGCTATCAGCTTGACCTCAAGCTTCCCGGCCTCCCGATGGCGATCCTCGAAGAAGCCATCCACAAGGCGAAGAAAGCCCGCATCGACATCCTCAAGGTGATGAACGCCACCATCAGCGCGCCCGCCGCGCTCAGCGAATACGCCCCGCGCATTGAGACCACCAAGATCCCGCCGGATCGCATCGGCGAACTCATCGGCCCTGGCGGCAAGAACATCAAAGGCATCCAGGCTGAGTCCGGCGCCAAGATTGACATCGAAGACGACGGCACTGTTCACGTCTATGCTTCGAAGCGCGAGAGCCTCGACATCGCTCTGCGCATGATCAAAGGCATGTTCGCCGAAGCCGAGATCGGCGCGCTCTACACCGGCCGCATCGTTAGCACGACGAACTTCGGAGCGTTCATGGAAATCTTCCCTGGCCGCGACGGACTCATCCACATCAGCGAACTCGCCGACTTCCGCGTCAACCACACGGAAGACGTCGTCAAAACCGGCGACATCGTCACCGCCAAGTGCATCGGCATTGACGACAAAGGCCGCGTGAAGATGAGCCGCAAGGCCGTGCTCAAGGACAAGGAGCGCGAACTCGCCGCCGCCGACAAGGCCGCCGCTCCGGCTCCGGTCGCTGCTGAGTAATTCGTGGCGTGGCGTTGCCGGGGGCTGTCTCCACTTCGTTCCGGCTCCAGGCCACCAGCCTCTCCCAACCCGCCCGGTGCCTCGCGCCGGGCGGGTTTTTTCATGCCGGCTGTCCGTAACGTTTTTTGATGATGCTGAACACTGCCTCCAGTACCTGCGCGGCAGCGGTTTCTGCTTCGTCCTCCAATATGATTTCGGAATCGAGCTTTGTGATCAGCGTCTTGTTCTCGAATTCCAAAGAATAGCTGGAAGCCTCGAAGCGGACGAGCAACTCGACAATCATGTCGAATCCCTTGTTGGTTTCACCGAGGTAACCACTGAATTCATGCAAAATGTCCAGCCGGCTATCTCCACTGGCGATGAACATGGCAGCATGTTCCCAGTCCGGGGCACGCTGCATTTGAACTTCAAATACCCGACGACTGGTGCCAAAAAGCGGGTCCACCTCATGGTGCAGCCATTCCACCAGTGCGGTCATACGCGGCGGCCTGTCTTCCGCGGAGGCAAAGAAAAACATCTCTCCCGTCGCCGTCATGACGTTGTTCGGAGCCGTTTTGTACTGTCCCGGGATGATTTGCTTGCGCGTTGGTGCGCCGTCCGCTGTCTGCGCCGGCTTCCAAAAGGGTTCTTTGAGAATGATTTGATTCAGGTCGCGGATGTCAGCCTCGGTGAGTCGGCGCGTGCCGTCCGCCGCCAGC
>JANNVM010001200.1:0-25515 GCA_031414455.1 Verrucomicrobiota bacterium | reverse complement strand
GACTCCACCCAACCGATGGTCCGCTAATTAACGACACCGGGGCGCCCGGATTCTTCAGTGTGCCCTTCAACCCGGCAGAAACGGAAAGCTGCTCCCGTCTGGCAGAACTTCAGTAAGACGGTCGCCCCACCTCAATAAATCACCACCCTGAGACGCACAAAGCGTTTCGCCGAATCGCCGCCGGAGATGGTAACTTTCACCTGTTCCATGGTGGCGGTTTCAGACACGATGGTCTCCCCGGTTCCGTTGATGCTCCAGGTGTTTGCCGCGAGGGAGTCGCTCCACTCGACGATGAACTGCATCTCGGCGCGCGCGGCTTTACTGCGCGGGTAGGTGAACTCGAGGAGACTGCCATTGGATGCCAGAGCGTTTGGCGGCGATTGCCTCATCAGGGGCAGCGAGCCGGTGGCAAATTCGAGCAGGTTCGCTATCCCGTCGTGGTCAGGATCGGCGAGGTCGGCTCCGATACCGCTGTTGGCCGCGCTGCCGAACCATGTGACGCGCCATGCGGCGAGGGAGACGTGCGACTGGAGATTGAAGACATAGGCCGCGCCGGATTCGAGAGCACTGTTGTCCGCCTGGTTGCCGTTCACGCCGCGGGCATTACTGTCCTCTCTGAAAGCACCAGCGATGAGAGTGCTGCCGGACAGGGCGACGGCCTGGCCGAAGGCGTCGCCCGGTTCAGCATTGGATGCTTTCAACAGGGATACCTGGCTCCACACGCCGCCGCCCCGGGTGAAGACGTAGGCTGCGCCGGAGGCACCGGCCACGGGTGCCCCGGCGACGACTGTGTCACCGGAAGTTACCACGGAATAACCAAAGGCGTTATTGGCCAGAGTGTCGGAGGCTTTGAGATACGCCTGCTGACTCCAGACGCCGCCGGTGCGCGCGAAAACGTAAGCCGCGCCGGCGCCGGAGGCGCTGTTGTCGCCTTGTCCGGTCGGATGGTTCACACCGCTGGCATTGCTGTCCTCAAGGTTTGCCCCGACGACGACGGTGTCCGCCGCGACGGCCACGGACCAGCCGAAGGCGTCGCCGTCTCCCGTGTTAGAGGCTTTGAGATAGGCTTCGCGGTTCCACACATTGCCGTTGCGGCGGAAAACGTAAGCCGCGCCTGAGTTCAGGCCGTTGATGTTAATTTCGTCTCCGTTCACGCCGGCAGCGTTGCTGTCCTCCCGCTCCGCTCCCACAGCAGCAACTTCACCTGAGATGGCCACGGACGCACCAAACCGGTCATCACCGTTAGGTGTGGAGGCTTTCAAAAGCGCCTGCTCCGTCCACACGCCGGCGTTGCGGGTGAACACATAAGCTGCACCCGCTCCGGCGGTGCCGTCCGTTGCCTGATCCTGATCGGGGGCTCCGATGACCACGGTCTCGCCGGATGCAGACATGGACCATCCGAAGCGGTCGAGATTTGCCGGGTTGGATGCTTTGAGATAGGCTTGCTGGCTCCAAAATCCGTCAATGCTGCGGACAAAGACGTAGGCGGCACCGGAATTCGGCCTGGCGTTACTGATCTGAGCGTTGGCTGTATTCACACCGCCGATGCCACTGTCCTCCTCGGACGCTCCGACGACGACGAAATCGCCCGCGGACGCTACCGAGCCTCCGAACATATCCTGAGCTTCGGTATTGGATGCTTTCAGATAGGCCTCCTGCTTCCATACGCCTCCAGTGCGGTAGAAGACGTAGGCGGCGCCTGAACTGGCCGCATTGCTGTCGCCCTGGTTGCCGTTGATGCCCGTGGCGCTGCTGGATTCCTGCGGCGCGCCGACGACGGCAATGTCACCCGCCACGGCCACGGACCAGCCAAACTGATCGTTGGCCACGGCAGGGTTGAACGGCTTCACATAAGCCTGCTGGCTCCAGATATTCGTGATGGCGCGAGTGAAGATATAGGAAGCACCGGAATCACTGCAGATGTCAGCGGTTTGAGCGCCGTTCACGCCGGTGGCGCTGTTGAACTCCCGCGGCGCGCCGGCCACCACCGTATTGCCCGCAACCGCCACGGAGCTGCCGAAGAATCCCCCGTTTTTGGTATTGGATGCTTTTAGATAGGCCTGCTGGCTCCATGCGCTGCCGCTGCGGGTGAAGACGTAGGCCGCGCCGGCCGCGATGGCGTTGTCATTGGTGCCGTCGCCGTTGACGCCGACGGCATTGCTCTGCTCCCTCCTCGCTCCAACCACCACGGTATCACCGGCCGCCGCCACCGATTCCCCAAAGGCGTCGTAGAAGCCGGGGTTCGACGCTTTCAGGTAGGCCTGCTGGTTCCACGTCGCCCCAACACGGAAGAAAACGTAGGCCGCGCCGGATTGGGAAAAACTGTTGTCGGCCTGATTGCCATTTACCCCGGTGGCACTGCTGTCCTCACCGCTCGCCCCGACCGCCACCGTGTCGCCCGACACCGCCACGGAGAATCCGAATTTGTCAGGGCCTTCGGTATTGGAGGCTTTTAGATAAGCCTGCTGGCTCCATGTCAGGCCGTTCCGAAAAAAGACATAGGCCGCTCCCGCAGCCTGCGCGGTATTGTCGGCCTCGTTTCCGTTAATGCCGGTGGCGCTGCTGGATTCTCCCCATGCCCCCACGACTGCGGTATTGCCCGCGATCGCCACCGACGAACCGAACGAATCCCCCCCTCCGGTGTTGGATGCCTTGATATAAAGCGGTGCGCCCCAGACTCCTCCGGCGCGCAGGAAAACGTAGGCCGCGCCCGCGGATGGCGCGCTGTTGTCGGCCTGGTTTCCGTTGATCCCGGTGGCGCTGCCGGCTTCCTGCGGCGCGCCGACAACTATCAAATCTCCGGCGATTGAGACGGCGGTGCCAAAATTATCGCCGGCCCCGGTGTTGGACGCTTTCAAATAGCCCTGGATGTTCCATGCGGGGCCATTGCGGAGGAAGACATAAGCCGCACCGGCATCACCGGCGCTGTTGTTGCTCTGATTGCCGCCCACGCCCGTGGCGTTGCTGTCTTCGTAGGGCGCGCCGACCACGATGGTGTCGCCCGAGATCGCCACCGAGGTGCCGAACTGGTCGTCGGATTCTGCATTCGGTGCCCGGAGCACCGCCTGCTGAGCCCATGTGCTGCCCGTGCGCAGGAAAACATAAACCAACCCGGAAGCCTGTCCCTTGCTGGAATCCAGATAGGCGGAGACCACTGCGTAGTCGCCGGATACCGCCACCGCGTAGCCAAAATAGCCGCCCTCCGCGGTGCTGGATGCCTTCAGATAGGCCTGCTGAATAATGGGGTCTATGGTCAACGGATACCGCGCGCCGTGTTCATCAACACAAAGGCGCAGCGCGGCCTCATGCGTCTCCATGCGCGCCGGCAGCAACCGGCCGTCAGCGTCCCAGACTTTTAGCCCGGCATAGTCGAGAACGGCACCACCGCTATAGTCTCTGAACTGAATACGCTGACCGTCCCCGGAATCGTCAGCGAGGAGGCCGCCACGCACGGTGAGCAGAAAGTTGAGGGTTGAATTTTGAGAGTTGAGAGGAGGGGCGGATGGCCGCTGCCGGATGGTGAAGCCGTGCTCAAGCCCGCGTTCGTCATTGATGAACCATTCTTCGACATTGTCATCGTGACTGAAGGTCACACGAGTGCCGTTCGCGGTCACAGTGGGTTGCCGTACGGGTGTGAGTTCATGGCCGGTGAAGCCATAGTTTTTCAATTCAAGACCCCACGACCAGCCTCCGTCGTCCGGCTGCACGATAAATCCCGCGCCGTCGAAATGCGTTTGCCACCGCTGCCCGGGGTTGGGCAGCACCGGACCCGCCGAAGTTGTTAGGGCGCTGTGCCGGTGCCGGTCGTATTCCGCCCGGATGCCTTCCCAGTCGGAGGCAGTGAGCCCGGGGGGCGCACCGGCGGAATGACCGGAATCATTGCGGGCAGCCGCCATCATCGGGAAGACAACAGCCAGCGGCACAGCCCGGCATATCATGAAGAGGCTGGTAATCCATTTTTTCATAGCACTCTGCGGGGCACAGGGACGTTGACTGCGCCGGTGGATTCCATTCATAGTCGGATGGATTGGCCTGTCGCGGGAACTTTTGCAGGGAATCCGGCAGCACCCAGCCAGCCACCCAGCCACCCAGCCAACCGGCCAACCGGCCAACCGGCCAACCGGCTCATTCGGCTCATCCGGGCCGGCCAGCGTGCCGGATCCGCCCGCGGCGGAACGGTCACAAAACAATTTTTCGGAATGTGCGTCATCGCCGCGCGCGGATGCCGATTGCGGGAGTTGTCATCCACCATCGTACCCATGAACACCATCCGCATTCTCCTGCTGCTCGCAGCGACGCTTTCTCTGCTCGCGTTCCGCGCCACCGCGCAGACGACGGCATTCACCTATCAGGGCCGGCTCACGGACAATGCCGTCGCGGCCAACGGCAACTATGACCTGCGCTTCACGCTCTACTCCGTTGCCGCCGGCGGAACCGGCCTCGGGAGCCCGGTCACGGTGAATCCGGCGACCGTCACCAACGGCCTTTTCAATGCGACCCTGGATTTTGGAGCGGGGGCGCTTCCCGGTGCGGACCGCTGGCTGGAGATCGCGCTGCGCCCAGCCGGCAGTGCGGCAGCTTACACCGCTCTCACTCCGCGGCAAAAGCTTACCTCCGCCCCTTATGCCACCCGTGCAGCCACGGCCACGGCTCTGTCGGGCAATCTCTCCGCCAGTCAGATCAGCGGGGGCACGCTCAGTCCCGCGGTCGTCGGCGACGGCACGCTGCCGGCGGCGAAGCTCAGCGCGGACTCCATCGCCGCCGCGCAGATCGCCGCCGGTGCGGTCACCAGTTCCGAACTCGGCACCGGCTCTGTCACCGCAGCCAAGCTGGATCCCCTTATCGGTCTGTGGAATAAGTCCGGCACGACGATCAACTACACGGCTGGCAGCGTCGGCATCGGCACTGCGACTCCACAGGGCGGGCTCCTTGATGTGGAGGGCGACATGCGGCTGAATGACAACGACTTTTTCCTGCGCGGAAATACCGACGAGAGTCATGGCCTCGGCTGGTACGGCGGCAGCAAGCTTTTTGGCACCGCCTCTCCTGATGGCCCGGTTCTCTATGGCTGGAACGGCGGCGGCCTCGGCGTCGCCAACCCGGACACCATGATCATGACCTGGGACTGGCAGGGGAGCGTCTCGGTGGGCAACGCCGGTCAGGCAGGCAGCCTCAGCGTGACCACCGGGGTCGGCACGGTCGCGATCCGCAATGACTCCGGCTTGGTGCCGGTGATCGAGGCAACCGGCGGCGGACTGCCCGGCATCATGCGTCTGCGCAACTCTCTCGAAGTTTGGCCCAACACCGCTGGCACCGCGGGCGGACGCGTTGATGTGCGCGCCATCAACGGGTCGAGC
Organism: Verrucomicrobiota bacterium; assembly: GCA_031414455.1. Taxonomy (GTDB): domain Bacteria; phylum Verrucomicrobiota; class Verrucomicrobiia; order Verrucomicrobiales; family V1-33; genus V1-33. Next base: position 20,158 of record JANNVM010001200.1, on the reverse strand, counting down.
ACGATCATCCTCGATGGCGAGTCCGGTCAGGTCACGGTGAAGACGCTCAATATCACCGGAGGATCGGACCTTGCCGAGCCCTTCCATATGTCGGAGGCGGACATCGGACCAGGTTCGGTGGTCATCATTGACGAAGACAATCCCGGCAAACTCAAGCTCAGCAATGGAGCCTACGACACGCGCGTGGCGGGCATCGTGAGCGGTGCCAACGGCATTGAGGCCGGCATCAGCCTCCAGCAGCACGGTGCGCTGGAGGGCGGACAAAAGGTCGCCCTCACCGGACGCGCCTACGCTCTGGCGGATGCTGCCGCTCCCATCAAGCCCGGCGATCTCCTGACAACTTCCGCTGTTCCCGGCCACGTTATGAAGGTGACGGACCACACCCGAGCGACCGGTGCGGTCATTGGCAAGGCGATGAGCCCGCTGCGGTCCGGGCGCGGCATGGTGCTCGTGCTCGTCAACCTCCAGTAAGCCTGCCGCCATGAAACTGCTCTTCACTTTCCTGACAGCGGGCCTCACATGGCTGACGGCTCTCTCCTCACCAGCCGCCGTGCCGGTCAGCGGCCGCCCCGTGCCCGGCCTTGCCGCGCTGGATACGGCCATGATCAGCTACATGGATTCCAGCGCCGCCGCTTCCAGCCTGCTGGGCATCATGAAGGACGGGCGCATCGTCTATCTGCGCGGATTCGGGCAGCTCACTCCAGGCGGTGCCGACCTCCCGGAGACCGCGCTCTACCGCATCGCCAGCCTCAGCAAGCCAATCACCGCCGCAGCCATTCGCATGATGGCGGCGGACAACACCTTCGGCCCGCTTGGCATTGACCGGAAGGCCTTCAACCTCTCAGGAAACGGCGGGCTGTTGAGTCTGCCGGCGTTCCCCACACTGGCCAGCGCCAACTATGCGAACGTCACGCTCCGCGATCTGCTCGACCACGAGAGCGGCATCGCAGGAACTGACACGGTGTTCCGCGACGAATCACGTGCGATTGCCACGGACATGAGCCTCGGCCGCCCTCCGGTGAATGCCGAGCGCATCCGCTGGCGGCTGGGGCGGGCCCCGGGAGGCACCATCGGCACGTTCAGCTATAACAACTTCAACTTTCTGGTGCTTGGTCACATCGTCGAGACTCTTGGCGGCGGATATTTGAACTTCCTCCGCACGCGGGTGATGACTCCCGGGGCCTGGTCGCCAGCCGCCGAAGTTGAAATCGGGCGCACGCTGGAAGGCCAGCGATTTGCCCGCGAGGCGCGTTATCCGAGCGGCGGCAACGGCACCAGTGTGTTCGACTACACCGCGCCGGTGAACGACCAGTTGCCGCTGGCCTATGGCGGCGAGTTCGACATGGACGCGCTGCTGGGTTCCGGGAGTCTGGTGGCTTCCGCTCAGGCGATGCTGCGTTTCGCCAGCCGTTTCCGGCTCTGGTATCCGAATGCCGGCGAGCCCTACACCGGCAATGGGGACGGCTACATTCACGACGGCGGCCTGCATGGCCTCGGTACGCGCCTCACCGCGCGCGGAGACGGTCTTGTTATATACATGGCCACCGCCGGTGGCAACGTCGGCACCGCCTACGATGCCATCAATGCCGTCATCGCCGCCGGCGGTCTCGCATGGCCGGCAGTTTCCGCTGACGGTTACTGGACCACGATGCCGGCGGGCAATGCCTCTGCGGGATACGGCGGCTACCACGCGCCGTGGCAGGGATTCTCCGCCACCCTGACAAAAGCAGGCGCCGGCAGTCGGCTGCGGCTTCTCCAGGGCAACAGCAGCTTCACCGGTCTCATCACTGCCAAAATGCTTCTCGACGCCCCGCTCGGCGCCGCCCGCATCGGAGTCACTCCCTGACAAACCATTGCCACTCATGAAAACACGCTTTCTGCTCTTAATTCTAGCCTGCGCCGGCATCGCCTGCGGATTCACCGTCACTTGGTCCACAATCGACGGCGGCGGCGGGCGCAGTACCGGCGGCACCTACGCCATCGAAGGCACCATCGGCCAGCCGGACGCCGGCGCGATGACCGGCGGCAACTACACTCTCACCGGCGGATACTGGTCCATGCCGGAAATCATCCCCGTGCCTGGCGGCCCGGAACTGAAATTCCGCACCGTCTCCGGCACCGTGTATCTCACCTGGCCCGCGCCCTCTCCCGGCTGGCGTCTGGAAGCCTCCAGCGACCTCGTCAACTGGACGGGCGTGCCGGCCATTCCCGCCGCCGCCGGCGGGCTGAACCATGTCCCGGCCGATCTCACCGCAGGTCTGAAGCGCCGATGCTACCGGCTGACGTTCCCCTGACAATACCCTGCGGACTGAGGCCGGAGTCCTGGCATGGATGCGCCAAGCCGAAGAAATCGCAGTTTTACAGTCATCGTCGTGCGGGTTTACCGATTGCGGGGGTAATCAACCCCTCGCGCCCATGAAAACTGTGCCGTTCACGCCCTCTCAGCGCTTCATTCACTGGATAGGCAGTCTGTTCCTTGCACTGCTCTCCGTCGCGCCAGCCCTCGATCCGCCGCCGGCATCGCTGCTTGCCACCGATACCGACGCTGATGGCCAGCCGGATGTGGCGGAATATTTCACGGGCACCAATCCGAACCTGCGCACGGACGTGGTGAAACTCGACAGCGTGCGCCGGCTCACGGGGCCGGACCGCATCGAACTTTCCTGGCCCAGCATCAGCGGGCGGGCATACTCAGTGCAGAAGGCCACGGCCCTCGGCACGTGGACGCAGGTGATGACCACCACCGCGAACAGCACCCGTACGACGCTCACAGTACTGGTGACGCCCGGCCCTGAGAAGTCGGCCTTCTTCCGCATCACCACGGCTTACAATGAGGCGACGCAGCCGTTCATAGTCAGCTTGACTGCTGATAAGCCCTCGCCGCTGACCACGGCAGGCCTCGTGCGCTTCACGCTCAAAGCCTACCACCCCAACGGCCTTGCCGGCGTGGACATCCGGGACAGCGCCATCACGCTCGGTCAGGCGGTGGCGCGCGGCGCGAATGAGTGGGCCTTTGACTGGCAGGCGGACGAACGAAATAACGGCATTCACAACATTTCGGCGGTCATGATCTCCGCCAACGGAGTGACGCGCACCAGCAACACTCTGGTCATGACCGTAAACGTGACTGCGCCGCGGCAGCACTTCACCATTTGCGAAACACTGGAGATTTCCGCCAACACGGTCAGTACCGTGAACACCACCCGCACGTTCTCCGGGAATGTGCAGATTGGTCCCTTCACGATGACGGGAAATACCACGGTAACGATGAACCTGAGCACGCAGATCATCACCGGTACCGGCCCTCTCTACGGCCCCGGCGGCGTGCTCATCACCTCGTTGCCGTGGACCCTCGACGCCGCGCGCTGTCTGCTCTCGCTCACCGGCAGCATTCCCGCACCGTGGCCGCTCATCCCGGGTTATCTGACGCTGACGACGACAGGCTATCAGTTGCTGAACTATGCCTCGGCCACACCCGTCCCCGGAGCTTCGGCCGCGGGAGTTGGCACTCTTTCAGGAGTCTTTGCCGGACGCCGTCCCGTCAGTGCGGTGAATGCCACGGGGTCATGGATTTCGGTCTTCGACAGGGGGGCGCTGACTTTCTCCTGCACGCAGACCGCCACCTTTGGATCCGGCATTTCGACGGACGCTGGTGGAACGATTTTGCTCCAGGGGGTGAGCTACTACGGTGGCTCTCAGCCGCTCTCCGCACTCATGCCGATGGTGATCCGTGGCCGTCTCCATTTCCCCGGCGGCACCGGCGGCGCGGCAGCGGATGTTGACGGCTTTATGGAGGTGAAGCTGCCGGTGACAACTCTCGATCCCTCGCTGCCGCCGCTGGTACAGGGTGCGTATGCCGGCAACGGACTGCCGGTCATCGGCAGTGTGGATGCCGACGGCAGTTTCCGCCCGCTGCCGGTCCCTCCGCAGCCGCAGTACCTGCTTGATACCCTGGCCAACTGGGTGCCGCTCGGTCCCGACTGCCGGCCCATCGAAGGCGTGCGTGTATTTGCCGATGCCCTTGGCAATCTCCCGCCCTGCGCGTGGCGGCCCATGGGCTCGTGCGGCAAAGGCGGCACCGGCACCGTCTCCATTCTCTTCCCTAACGGCCTGCGCATGATTAAACCCGCTGCGGAGACGTTTCTGGAGTTTCTCCACATGAAACTCGACGCCGGTCCCGACTGTCCGATTCAGTTCCGTCAGCAGTACGAAATTCATGCGCAGACGACGCTCTCGCTCAGTCTTAACACGGTGACGGTCGCGGAAATCCTCGGCGTTTTGAGCATCAACGCGTCGCTGGGACTCGACATCCGGCTGCACCATCGCTTCGATGCCAAACTGAAGGGCGGCACATTCTCCCCGAAGGGCCTCGCCGGTGCGGTGCTCGATATGGCGGGGGGACTGCTTGATCTGCTGCCCGATCCCGGGGCCGGCTTTCCTGACTTCGTCCTGGAGTTCGAGTGCCCGGAATTTATTGACGTGCCCTGTCAGTGGCCCGCGAGCCTGCCGGCATCCGGGGGGGGCGGTGTCCCCGTTTTCTTTGGCGGCGGCGGCCGGCCGGAATGCAGGGTGCGCATCCCGCGCTCGGGCGACCTCTGCGTCTTTGGACGCTCGAAAGTGACCTTCGGTTCGCTGCCCGGCGCGCCGTCGTTCGCGGCGGAGATCACCGGCTGTCTTGATCGCCTGTGTTTTGAAGTGACCGCTGAAGACACGGATATGAGCTTCGCGCAGTCGTGGACGCTGCCCGGCGCAGAGACGCTGGACATTTCCGTTCCGGCGACCGCGGCAGCTCTCGATCCCCTCGCACGCACGCTCTTTGCCAAAGCCTGTGCCTTCGAGCGCCATGCCGCCTCCATGCTGGAACGCGCTCAGGAATTTCTCACCGATACGCCGCCGCCGCCGCGGGACTACAAAGGCGTTTTCATCCGCGAGGGCAAGGCCTTGCTTGATGCCTTTGGCAATGCGAAGATCGCCGTGCCTTCCCTGACAAATCCGGCCGCGCTTGCGGCGACGGTTGGTCAGGCCGGACGCAATGCGCGCAGCGCGCCCGCGTTCGATGGTGTTGTCGAAGTGTGGATCACGCTGGAGCAGCTTAATTTCGCGGGCGTGAGTCTCGCCAACCTCAACGCTGCCCGCGCTGAGGTGTGGGACGAAATGGATGATCGCCTCAATACCGGAGTGGAGATCAATCTCACTACCGCCCGCCGCATGGTCGAATTTCACGCCACGCGCGCGCAACAGCTTGTGCAGGCGGGCCGGGCAGAGGACGATGCCGGTCTGGCCACGCGCACCGGACGTGTCATTGACACCGCCGTCAGTCTCATGGCGAATCACGCCGGGGCCACCGTCGGGTCCGTCGTGCTGAGTTTTCATCCGCGCGTCCGGGCCAAACAGTTGGAGGAGACATGGCAGGAACTCACTGCCTTGCGCAACATCGCCGTCGCCGCGGCGGCGCGCGCCATTCCTGTGCAGTCCTCGTCCCGCCTTGTCGAACTGCGCTCGCTGCTCGCTCAGCACGCCCAATCCCTGCTGACGCGGGCGTTGAACTCGGCGGTGCTCGTGGCCGATCCCGCTTTCTACGAGCGGATGATGGCGCGCTACGTGAAACTCGCGAAGTGGGCCGCTGCCGGAGAGGTGTCGAATGTAGTTATGGACCTGACGCTTCCCCTCGTTGTCAGTGCACAATTGGTCGCGTCCGATTTCGCTCCCTCCGGCGTTCCGGGAGTGGCCGCGGTGCGCGCGGAGTCTGAACGCGCAGGCTATCTCATTGATACCATCCGCAATCTGCCCGGCGGCCTGACGCTGAATTCTTCATTTCTCGGCGCCTTCCACGCGCGATTCACCCTCAAGATAGACGGACTGTGGCCGCAGTTGAATACCCTCAGCCGGGCCGACCTGCTGGCGCTCCTTGAAGCCGGGGTGCGCCATGCGCGGCTGCGTGATCTGCTCGGCCTCGGTGATGGCACGGCGGGCTGGGAAACCGCACAGCGCCTCAGTGCGCTCATGGACCGGCTCAACACCATGGCCGGCGGCATCAGTACGCGCGATATGCTGGAGACACTGAAGCAGGCGGCGATGCTGCTCTTTGAGGAAGCGGACCGGTTCGCACTCGTTCCGAACCATATCAAACGCCGCTTCTGCCTTGTGGAGGCGGAGAAGCTGGTCTTCAAGCTGCGCGACTTTGCCATCGCATGGTTCGGAAATGTTTCGGTGCCGGTGCAGACCTTCAACTGGGGCGCGGGCCTCTCCATCAAGGACGTGGCCGCCGGGTTTTGCTATGATGTCACTGCCCGCACCTTCAGCGGCTGGGCGTCCGGCTCACTTCAGGCGCAGGGCTTTGCCGGACCCTATCTGAATTTGAAGCGCGCCGTGTTTTCCTCAAGTGGCAGCGCCTCACTGGAGGTCGAAACCAATGCGCTGCCCGGCTTCCCGCCGTTCCCGGGACTCGTCACCCTGACAGGAACGGTCAGCGCCGGCGGCGGGTGGTCGCTCACCTCCACGGCCACCGGATCGCTGCCCCGGCCGTCGGGCCTGGCATGGGTCGTGCCCGTTCAGAATAACGCGCAGCTCTCGCTGAGCAACAACCTCGCAACCATCGCGGTGAATCAGACCACCGGCCTCACCCAGGCCACCGGCACAGTCAGCGTGAGCTACAGCAGCGGCTCTGCGGCCGCCTCCTTCACGGGACATCTCTACGTTGATCCGTCGTCGCTCACCACAGGCATCATCAGCGTGGTGCCCGTCGCGCCGGCCGCAAAGCTGGACATCACCATTAGCGGCGGAGCCACCGGGACGATCTCCAGTTCACGCTGCTCGCTCGGCGCGCCTTTCAACGTCGCCGGTAATCTGCCTGCCCTAACGATTACGGATGCCGGCTACAGCTTTTCCACAGCCGGAATCACCTCGCCGGTGAGTGCCGTGGTGAACGGCTACGCGTGGCAGACGTTTCAGTGGTCCGTGCAGCGGGTGGGCGGCGCGCTCTCGTTGCTCAATCCTTCGTTCGTGCTCTCCGCCGTCCCGGGCTTCGATCCGGCGACGATCACTTTCCCGGCGAATGCAGGAAACACCATCAGCAGCAACGGCACGTTCGCCTTCAACTTTGCCAGTGTGCTTCCAGAGATAAAGAAGGGGCTGATCACTCTGAATGGCTCCAGTTCCATGGCCTTCCCCGCGATTTCAAACTCATCCGGGCTGACCCTCTCCCTCGGCACCGTGGGAATGGTGGAAGTGTGCCGGATCCCGGCGCCGCCCGCTCCTTTCGCACCGGTCCCCTATCTGAATCTAAGCATTCCTGCCAGCGCCGCCGCTGACGCTGTCTTCACGACGTTCAACTGCCGCCCCGTGCTGCAGGGCTTTGCTTTCGGTGACAGCACGCTCCGGCTGGAACGCGTGGGCGGGGTCACGCGGCTGGCATTTGTTGCGGGGAATCTTGCTGTCCCTGGCGGCGGCCCGGCACTAACAGCGTTCAACGGCACGGTATCCTCCACGGGTGCGGTGAACCTCTCACAAAATTCCAGCGCCGCGATCTTCGGATTTCCCGTCACTGGCTCCACTGCCTTCACGATGACGCGCGCTGCGGGCGGCGAAGCGCAGTCACTGGCGGGCGACGGCGCGGAGGCGGTGTGGAAGCTCGACGAGACGGCGTTCGGAGCTGTGGTGAAGGATTCCACCGGCAACGGGCACGACGGAACGGTCTCCGCACAGCCAGCGGTTTACGCGCAGCCCGCCCGACCCGGCAGCAGCGGCTCCTATACTTTTGATGGCGTGGATGATGGTGTCAGTATTCCCGACAGCGATGCTCTCGAAGGCGGCAGCAGCATGAGCGTGGAGGCGTGGTTCAAAGTGAATGCCTTTACCGCCAACTGGCAGGCCATTGTGACCAAGGGCGACGACGCGTGGCGCATCGCCCGCGATGGCGTGACGAATCAGGTGAGCTTCGACACCAACAGCGCGGCCGGTTTCCATGTTCTCGCCTGCACGACAAACGTGAATGACGGCAAATGGCACCATGTCGCAGGCACTTACGACGGCACAACCAAGCGCATTTTCATTGATGGCGTGCAGGAAGCTTTCTCGGCATGGGCCGGTCCCGTCAACGGCAACACTTATCCCGTGATGATCGGCGAGAACGCCGGAGCCACCGGCCGCCGCTGGAGCGGCAACATTGATGAAGTCGCCTTCTTTCGCCGCGCCCTGACAGCCGCGGAAATCTCCGCACACTGGGGCGGTGGACGGCCCGAAGGCTGGTGGAAGCTGGATGAGCAGTTACTGTTCGGTACGCTGTCAGCCACCGACAGTGCCAATGCCCGCCACGGCCTGGCCACCAGCTCCTCAATTCCGGGCATCGGCTATGTCACTGGTCTCAGCAGTGAATACGGCTTCTGCTACCGGTTCGACGGCGTGGATGATTCCGTGACCATCGCCGACAACGACAATCTGGAAGGCGGCACCGCGATGACTGCGGCCGCGTGGATACGCGTGAATGCGTTCGATAAAGCCTATCAGGCCATCGTCACGAAAGGCGACAATACCTGGCGCATCGCCCGCGCCGGGAGCACCACTCAGATTTCGTTCGATACCAACGGCACCGCCGGTGCCCAGAGCACGATTGCCACTACCAGTGTCAACGATGGCAGGTGGCACCACGTCTGCGCCACGTGGGACGGTGCGATCAAGCGCCTCTACATTGACGGCGTGCAGGAAGCCTCTGCGGCATGGTCCGGCACCCTCAATACCAACGCGCTGCCCGTGATGATCGGTGAAAACGCCGGAGCCACCGGTCGCCACTGGAACGGTTGGTTGGACGAAGTGCTCTATTACCGCCGCGCGCTCACCGCGGCGCAGGTTCAGGAACTGGCGCAGGTCGGAACCATGGCTCTGAACTTCAATGCCACGCTCAATCTTCACAGCACCTTCCAGGCCGGCGTCAGCGGCTCCATGTCGTCGCTCGGCAGCTTCGATGCCGCCGTTAGCACCTCCGCGTCTCAGGCCATCGCCGGGCCTGCGTTCAACACCCTCGCGCTGCGTTTCGCTCATCAGGGCAGTGACACCCGGGTGTTTGGCAGCGCTTCCCTCGCGCCGCTGCCAGTGTGGCCCGGTGCGCCTGCCACACTAGGCGGCAGTCCGAAATTCACTGTGAACCTGACGCGTTCCGGTGCCAACACTCAGGCCGCACTCACTGCCAGTGGGGTCACCCTCCCGTTCGCCGGTTACAATCCCCAATCGCCTGGCTTCAGCCTCAGTCTAATCGGGAACCTTGGCACCAGCCAGGTCATTAACTTCTCCGGCTTCCGCTTTGGACCGTTCGGAAGCAGTGAGATCACGGACATCGGCTTCCCGTCGCTGAGTGGAGTTATCAATCCCCAGGACGGTGCGATGGCCGCTGCGACCCTGACAGGTCAAGTGCTCAACCTGCGCAACCAGCTCGCTTCGAATGTCACTGTGAACTTCGGTAATACCGGACTGCAACTCAACGCTCCGTTTGCCATCGCGACCACTCTCGGCGGCACCAAACGCACCTGGGGCAATGTCTCCTTCTCCGGCAACATCACACCGGGCGGCAGCTACAATCTCGCCGGCAGCGGCGCGCTCACTTTCGGCACCCGCAGCACGGACAATTTCGCGATGCGCTTGAAGTCACCCGACTACGGCACGTGGTCCGTTGCTCCCGACACCGGCGTGACGCCGAACCTGAATTTCGGCGCACTTGACGTTCCGCTCACTACTCTGGGCTTTCATGCCGACGGCTACAACCTGGCCGGACAGAAAAGTGGATCCAGGGACTGGGCGGTGCGTACTCCGCTGCCCGTGGAGGACTACCTCTTCTGGGTGCTGGATTTCAGTTTCGACTTCAATGGCAACACCATTCGTGGCGGGGTGAACGCCGCCACCGACTGGAAATGGAAAGGCATTTATCCGAATTTGAGCCGGGGTCCGGAGCGCGTGGTCAAACTCAATGGCAGCGTCAATTCCGACGGAATCCTGACCATTGACGCCGGCCGAATCGTCAGCGGAACGTGGCCGGTGGATCTTGGCATCTTTGGCGGCATCAACGGCTGGAATATCTTCCCGTTCGATGGTGGTGCCGGGAACAGTTTCCCCCGGGCTCCCTCGCGCGCATCGTTGTGGTAACTCAAATCCCTGAGGCGATTCCGGGAGCGGCTACGCTTTCACCACGCTCACTGCGCAGTGTTTGTAGGATGGCTGGCGGCTGTGGGGGTCCACCTCCCACTTTGTCAGGCGGTTCACCTCCTCGCCGTGCATGGGGAGAAAGATTTGACCGGGCGAAACCGCGGAGGTCACACGCACCGACGCCGTGATGGTATCGCGGCGGGAAGTAATCGCGATGACATCACCGTCGCGCAGGCGAAGCCATTCGGCATCCTTAGGATGAATATCGGCGCAGAGTTTGTCAGGGTAGAGTTTGCGCAGTATGGCGCTCTTTGAGGTGCGGCTGCCGGTGTGCCACTGGGCACTCGTGTCCCGGCCGGTCAGGAGGATGAACGGGAACTCCGTATCCGCCGGCTCGGACACGGGGCGCGGGGTTTCGCAGATGAATTTTGCCCGGCCATCCGGTGTGAAAAATTTGCCGCCGGCGAAGAGCCGCCTTTGTGGCTCCGGTGCCGGACTGCCTTCCGGCAACGGCCACTGAATGCCCCCGCACGCCTCAATCATCGCGTAGCTGGTGATGCCGGAAATGTCACACGGCTGCCCGCGGCTGGCTTCCTTCATAATCTGGAAAACGGCTTCGGGAGATGCCCAGCGGTCGAAATGTTCACTAACGCCCCACGCTTCGGCGATGAGCTGGAAGATGTAAAAATCCGCGAGAGCTGCGCCGGGAGCGCGTGCGACTTTGTGGGAGACTCCAATGCGCCGTTCGGAGTTGATGAATGTCCCTTCTTTCTCACCCCAGCCGGCTGCGGGGAGGAACAGGTGCGCCAACTGCGCCGTTTCCGTCGTGGCATACATGTCCTGCACGACAAAGAATTCCAGCTTGCCCACCAGTTCACGGAAGCGCTTCTGCTGAATCCATGAGTGCGCCCCGTTGGTGGCGATCATCCACAGCCCGCGAATCTGTCCGGTCTCGATGCCGGCAATGATCTGATCGTAGGCCAGACTCGGGCGCGACGGCATCCGCTCCTCCGGGATCCCTGTCGCGAGGGCAATCTTCGCCCGGTGGTTCGCGTTAGTGAAATCATGGCCGCCGAGCAGATTGGTCGTGCTGGAGAACAACCGCGAGCCCATCGCATTACACTGACCGGTGATGGAATTGGCACCCGTGCCGGGGCGGCCGATGTTGCCGGTCATCAGCGCGAGATTGATGATGGCCTGCGCGGTGCGCACGGCTTCGTGGCCCTGATTCACACCCATCGTCCACCAGAACGAGACGCGTTTTCCGGCAGCGATGCTGCGTGCGGCCTTCTCGAATGCTTCCGCACTCACACCTGTTTCCGCGAGCCTGCGTTCCGGGGCGAAGTCCTGCAAAAATGCGGCGAAAGCATCGAATCCCGTGGTATGCAAATCTACGAATTCGCGGTTCACAAAGCCCCCGCGGATCAGCCAGTGGGCGAGGCAGTAGAGCAGCACGAGATCCGACTTCGGCGCCAGCGCGAGGTGCTGGGTTGCGGCGACGGCGGTTTCCGTCTTTCGCGGATCCATGACGATGATCTCCGGATGGAACGGATTCCGTTCCACGCGCTGCCACATGATGGGATGCGCGATACAGGGATTGGCCCCGATGAACACAAGGACGTCACTGATTTCGAAATCCTGGTAGGTGAACGGCGGCGCATCGAAGCCAAAACTCTCCTTGTAGGCGACAGCGCTGGTAGCCATGCACTGACGGGTATTACCGTCGCCGTGGATCATGCCCATGCCTGCTTTGGCCAGCATTCCAAGGAAGGCCATTTCCTCTGACATGATCTGTCCGGTGCTGAGGAAGGCGCAGCTCTCCGCGCCGTGTTGGTCCATGATGCTGCGAAAACGCGCGGTAAATTCTTCCAGCGCGGCGGGCCAGTCTGCGGGCCGGCCATTGATGAGCGGTGTCGTCGCGCGGTCCGCCGCCGCGAGTGGTGTCAGGGATTCCCAGCCTTTGGGGCAAGCCATGCCGATGTTCACCGGATAGGCGGGATCAGGTGTCAGGCTAACGGCTTCACCGCTGGCATCGAGGTGAATCTTCAGTCCGCAGCCGGTGGAGCAAAAGCCGCAGATACTGCGCGCCACGGCGACGGGCTGTGCGTTCTGCGGCATTTTGCCGAGGCCGAAGTCTCCGGGCGAGAGCACCAGCTCACGGGTCATGGGGCCGTCGAAAGCCCGGAGAATGGCTGGCAGGCGAATGCTCATTCGTGGACAGGCATGGGGACTCCCGGCATTCGCGGTGCCGCGCCGGACAGGAAGAACAACCGCCGCTCCAGCAGTTGTGAGGCAAAGGTGGTGAGCAGGGCAACCAGCGCCAGGACCGGGAGGTTTGCCAGAGCGAGCAGGCCGCTGACAGTCGCGATGCTGATGAGAATACTGCGCAACCGGAGCAGGTCGCCGAGCTTTTCCGCGAGGATGCGGGCGGAGCGGTGGCAGTCGCTGCCGGGATCTGCGAGGTCGCGGTGCAGGACGCGGCCTTCGGTAAAAAAGAGCACCGCACGGACGATCACCGCGGCCACGGTGAATCCGGCGAACCATTCCGCGGGACCGCCGGAAAGCCCGAGGAGCGCGGCTGTGGCGGTCGATCCCAGGAGCAGCGCCGTGCCGAAAAACTTGAGATGCGTGCGCCGGGCGGCCCAGCACGGGCGCTTCGTATCGATATAGACCATTGAAGAGCAGAAGACGCTGACCATTCCCGCGGCGGCGGCCATGGCATAGAGCGCCGGCCATCCCAGAAACACTGCGGCGGCACTCACCTGGAAGAATCCGCCGAAGGCCAGAATCTCGCGGCTCAGCCAGGATTTTCGCCATCCCAAAAAGCAGCGCCACGCGCGCAGCGGCTGACCGAGGTGCGCCACACTAACCATCAGTCCAAGTGTTAGAACTCCGAGTCCGGCAATGCCCGGGAGTCTCGCCAGTGACGGCATGACCGCTGCGCAGGCGAACAGGCCAGCGGCCATCTGAGTCAGCACCAGCATCCACGCCAGCGGTGTGTGCTCGTGTTCGGGCTCAATCTCATTGTGCGCGTAGGGACGGGCATTTTCAGGCAATGGCTTTGCGCTGACGTAGCGGGTCGTGGGCAGAGTATAGCTGGAAGGGAAGGCGCCTGGAAGAAGCGCCGTGGAGGGGGCATCATGCCCCCTGTTCCCATTTTTTAGCAACGGGACTGGGGGGCTGGAAGCCCCCTCTGCGATGGGCATTTTCACAATCCGGATGGCGATCGCTTCGTTCGGACACGCCTGCACACAGGCCGGGGCTTCGCCGGCGCTGAGGCGCTGCTGGCACATGTCGCATTTCCGCACGATGCCGCGCTTCTTGTTATATTTCGGGACGTCGTAGGGGCATTTCAGAATGCAGTAGCTGCACCCAATGCACTGGTCATCCAAATGCCGGACGATACCGGTCCCGGCATCTTTTTCGTAGGCCAGCACCGGACAGCCGTTGGCACAGGCGGGATCGGCGCAATGATGGCAAGCCGTCGTCACCGTTTGCAGCCACGGATCGCCGGGGCCGCCGGTGAGCATGCCCGTATCGCGCCAGCTTTCCTCGTCATCGAGTCCGTTGAGTGAATGGCAGGCGGCCACACAGGCCTTGCAGCCGGTGCATTGATCGAGATTCACCTCGAAAGAAAACTGCTCGCCCTTCTCCGGTTTTGTCAGGGGAATGAGGTGCGCGTAGCGCTCGCCGGTGGAATTGTGGGAGCGCTCATGCCAATTGGAAAATCGCTCCGCCGCGGTCATGATCTGCCGCTGCGCCCTGAGAAGATCGTCAATGCGCGAGCGGCGGTGTTCCACTGTGCTCATGCGGCACAGAACAGTTCCTGAAGTTTTCCCACGGTGTGACGGTTGCAGAAGGAGTGGAACGATTCATCTCCCTCGCGTTTCGCCTGATAGCTCTTCAGCATTCCCTCGAGGGTGCCGCCAAGCGACTCGATGGAAACGCCGGAGAAAATTTGCCGGCCGATTTTCCGGTTCTCACCGAATCCCCCGCCGACGGTGATGTGATAGCCCTCGCCGCTCACGCTCTCTTTCACCTTCGTGCCAAGCAGCCCGATGTCTCCCATGAAGTGCTGGGCACAACTGTGCGCACAGCCGGTAAAATGGATATTCACCGGGCGGTCGAGCTTCACGCGTTTTTCCAGATACTCCATCATCGCGATGGCGTGGCCCTTGGTGTCGCTGGCGGCAAACTTGCAGTAACGGTTCCCCGTGCAGGCGATGAATCCGCTCTTCAGATTCGACTGCCCGGTGGAAAATCCGGCGCGGTGGAGGGCTTTTGAGGCGGTGGCGACAAACGCGGTGGCCACGTTAGGCACGATAAAATTTTGCCAGACCGTGAGCCGGATTTCGCCGGTGCCGTAGCTGTCGGCGATATCGGCGATGCGGTCCAGTTGCTTCGCCGTAAGTTGCCCGACGGGCACAGCGGCACCGAGATAATGCAAGCCGTCCTGCTTCTGCGGGTACACACCCACATGCGAATGCCCCTGCTGCGAAAACGAGCGCGGTAACTGCACCGGCGAGGCTTCTGCGAGCCGCGTCAGTTTGAATGGCAGCAGGGCCTCCGCGGCGGCGATGACGCCATCCAGTCCCATGCGTTCCACAACATATTTGAAACGCGCTTTCTTCCGGTTCGTGCGGTCGCCTTCTTTGATAAAGACGCGCAGCAGCGCCACCATGAGTTGATTCACCTGTTCCGGCGCCACGATCACCCCGGCGTCTCCGGCGAAGGTCTGGTGGCCGGTCACGCCGCCAAGGGCGATGCGAAAATAGACGCCGGGTGTCATGCCTTCCGGGTTTTCACCGATCCTCACCGCGGTGGCACCGATGTCGTTCGTGTCCTCCACGGCACTGATGAGGCCGCCGCCGTCGCAGGCGATGTTGAACTTCCGCGGCAGGTCGTAAAATTCCTTGCCGCCGATGATGAGCGTGGCCAGTTCATTCACGAGCGGGCGGACGTCAATGATCTCATGCGGATCATAACCCGCGCAGGGATTCATGGTGATGTTGCGGATGTTATCCGCGCCCGCGCCCTTGGAGTGCAGGCCGCAACCCTGGATGCGCCGCAGCACTTCCGGGCAGTCCTTCGGCTCGATGAGACGGATCTGGAAATTGTTCCGCGTCGTGATCTGAATGTAGCCGGTCGTCAGTTCGCGGGCGATGGCGGCGAGTTCGCGAAGTTGATAGGACTTCACCACACCGCCGGGGATGCGCAGGCGGCACATGTAGCCGTCCATTACGGGCGAGAGCCAGAAGAGGCCGTTCCACTTATAACGGAACACGCTGTCCGGCTCCGGTTTGGCATTCCAGCGGGCGTCCATCACGAGATTCTCAATGGCATCGAACGGATGCAACTCGCGTTTGATGCGCTCCTCTTTGGTCAGGTCATCGAGTGACGGGCCGGACGGTACTTCACTCGCCGGAGGCAGCGCGAGATCCCCAAAGGAGACTCCCTGCGCCGCGATTCCGGCGAAAAATCCTTCAAGATAACGCTTCTGCTCCGGTGAAAAGTCACCGGGGAGAGCGTTGGTAAGAGCAGGGGAGGGAACTGCTGACATGGCTCCCGCCCCTCAAAGCACGACCCGTGCCCGCGTAGAATGAACTCGTCTCATCCGCAGGATTAGTTATCCGGGGAGCGATGGCGAGGTTGCAATCTCTCCGCCTTCTCGCGATACCTGTGCATGGTTGACCTGTTGAAAATCATCGTGTTTGTCACATGCCCGAGCATGTGGCTGATCCTCGCGATTGAGAGGAAGGCAGCGCGATTATTCGGAGGGAGGCTGCCCTTTTGCAGGCGCCTCCTGATTCCGATCCCGATTTTCGCTCTGCTCGCGGCGAATCTATCGGGGGTCATGAGCCTGGGAAGCTACCTCCAGGCTCATCCGGGAACGTTCCCCGTTAGACACCCCGCAAACCTCGAGAACCTGGCATGGCGCAGTGATGGGATTGGTATCGCCGGTCTGGCCATGGCTTTTGTGATGCCCTGGCTGCTCACCGGTTCCGTGAAAGGAGGCTTTGAAATCCTTTGCCGGGTATGGATCGGGCACTTTCTGTGGGTCGCATGCCCCTATTGGCCGCTGCTTCTGATGACCGGCGTGCCTCTCCGGGTCTGATCACTTCTCCCCGCGGACGCGTGTGCGGCGGATAATGCGTTCATGGGGGCTCCCAGTGCATCATCCCCCTCAACTCCACCATACCATGAATACCATCATCTGCCCCGACTGCGACACCTCCCTCTCGAGCCGCCGCTCGTTTCTCAAAACCTCTGCGACACTGCTGGCCGGCAGTGCGCTGCCCATCATTGGGGCTGAACCGGCGGCGAAGGCCACGGGTGAGACTCTGACGGCGCAGCTCTTCAAAAGCCTCAATGAGGAACAGAAAAAGAAAGTGTGCTTTGGGTTCGACGACCCGCTGCGCTCCAAGGTGGACAACAACTGGATGATCGTGAAGGACAGTGTGGCGGCGGTCTTTACCCCGGATCAGCAGGCGCTGGTGCGCGACATCTTCCACAGTCTGCACAGTGACGAATATAAGAAGACCGTCTTCGATCAGGTCGTGTCCGACAGTGACGGCGACGGATTTGAAAAGGGTACGGCGGTGGCCATTTTTGGGGAACCAGGCACGGGGAAGTTCGAACTGGTGCTCACCGGTCGTCACGTCACCCGGCGTTGCGATGGCGACAGTGTCGAGGGCACCGCATTCGGCGGGCCTATCTTTTACGGCCATGCCGCCGGCAGCTTCAATGAAAAGCCGGACCATGCGGGCAATGTCTATTGGTATCAGGCGAAGCGCGCCAATGAAGTCTTCAAGGCCCTCGACGGCAAACAGCGCGCGCAGGCGATGATTGAAAAGGGCCGCCCGGAAAATCACAGCGATACCGTCAAACTCACAGGCAAAACCGAAGGACTCGCGGGCGTTCCCGTGGGCAGTCTCTCCACAGATCAAAAGGATCTCGTGAAGAAAGTCCTCGCCGATCTGCTCGCCCCCTATCGCAAAGCGGATGCCGACGAAGCGATGAAACTCATCACCGCCCGGGGCCTCGATGACCTGCACATGGCCTTCGCGAAAAACGATGACATCGGCAACGATGGCGTCTGGGATGTCTGGCAGATCGAAGGGCCGAACATGCTCTGGTACTTCCGCGGTGCCCCCCACGTCCACTGCTGGGCCCATGTGAAGGCGTGAGAGAGTCGGACTCCTGGATTTAATCCTGATCTGCGGTTTTCCTTTCAGACCCGTCCTGGATGCGCGTGAATCCAAGTGCGACACTGCTGAACGTCGCATCCAAAAGCCTGCCCGGTTCTGCTAAGCCGTAACGATGCAGTGGAAACTGAACCGCAGCGCGGTTCACCCATCAATAGCCAGGGGCGAAACCCGTGGGTTGGAGTTTCTCCGTTCTTATACCCCAAAGGGGGAAAATAAGCCAGCCCGGGGCAAGCGAGGCACGAGCGCAGGCCCGGGTTGCAGAGCAAAATGATTCGGGAGCCCTGTAAGGGCGAGACATTCGCGCGCAAGTCGGGCGGCTGGAACCCGGTATGCGGTCGGCGGGTTGTGTCGCCCCGCTGGGGCTTGGGATTCGTTCGCTGGTACCCGGGGCGGCGCTCGTTCCTCGTTTGCCCCGGGCTGGCCTGTTTCAGGCCTTTGGCCTGCCGGAATGCAGAAACTCCAGCGTCCGTTGCAGCGAACAGGGTTCAGGTGTTTCCCTTCGTGCTTTTCCGGTGATAGATCTCATTGACGGTATAGGTGCAGGTAATGGCAATTCGATTGGCGGACAAAAGCAAAAGGCGATAACGCGCAAAGCGTCCGTTGGAATTCCAGTGAACTGCGAACGACAAAACTTAGCCATCCCAGGCGGTCTCGAAAATGTCAGCCACCTCGTCATCGTGTCGGTCGCACATTCGCACGGCATATGAGTCACCGGAACGCGTGACTGTAATCTCAGATTCAGTCACATACTCGTCTGTGAACCAGCTGCCGGCAAGCAAGTCGCCCTTCGCTTTTTGTTTCGGCCTGCGTGTGGATTTCACAGGCGGGGGACTGGGTGATGATGGATTCGTCAAGGGAGTCGCCGGCTCACTCCACCACGTCGGTCAGTGTTTCGAGAAATGCCACCAGTGCGCGCTTCTCGTCAGGATTCAGGCCGAGGCCGCCCCGGGAGAGGTGTTTGGCGAGGTTGGGATCGAGTGTCGCGGAGCGTGCGACGCCGTGGTCATAGTGATCAATGACTTCTTCGAGGGTGTCGAATCTGCCGTCGTGCATGTAGGGATCCGTGAGTGTGAGATTGCGCAGGGAGGGAACCATGAATTTCCCGCGGTCAGCAGGTTTGCCGGTGACCTTTTCGCGGCCGGTGTCGGCGATCGCGCCATCGGCATCGAGACCGTTGTTCATAAAGGCATGGTTGGTGAAGTGCGCGCCGCCATGACAGTGAAAACAATCCGCGCCGCGAATGCCGCGGGCGGGATTGCTCTCGGTGAAGAACAGCGTGAAGCCGCGCTGTTCCTCTTCTGTCAGGGTCTCCCTGCCGCGCAGCGCGAGGTCGAGCTTCGAGTTGCCGCTCACGAGTGTTAACAGGTATTGTTCCAGCGCCAGGCCGAGCCGCTCCTCCGTGATGCCCGGAGTGCCAAAGGTCTTTTCGAACGAGGCGGGGTAAAACCGGTCGCGCTTCAGCTTGGCCACCACATGATCGAGGGTTTCGTTCATCTCCAGCGGATCCTTGATAGGATGCATGACCTGCTCCCGCAGCGATGACACGCGGCCGTCCCAGAAATACGACGGCTTCCACGCGAGATTCATCAGGGGCAGGGAATTGCGCGTGCCCTGCTGACCATTGGTGCCGGTGCTGAATCGCGGCGGATCGGAAAACGCCAGTTGCTCCCAGTGGCACGTGGCGCAGGAGATCAGGTTCGTTGCTGACAGGCGGCCGTCGTTAAACAGCCGGCTGCCCAGCGCGACACCGCTTTTCGACAATGCGTTATCCGCGGGCCACGCCGCCTGCGGAAAGTGCGCGGGGATTTGCAGCGAGACCCCGCCGGCGGACGTCACGGTGACCGCCGCCGGTTTTTCCGTCACTGCGACCTGCGGTTCCACCCGCAGCAGCGAGAACGCGGTCACGGCATTGTCGGCGATACGTTCCGCCAGCCCGCCGTCATTGCGCGAGTGGGTGGAGTCAGCCGCCGCGATGTCAATTTTGTGCGCCGTGCTGAAGATCCGTGCGGCGTCGAGCACCAGCGTCATTTGCAGCGGCCCGCGCAGATCCAGTTCCGCCGGCACTTCGACCGTCCCGCGGCACGGCTCGCCGGCGAGGTGATAGGAATAGCCGCCGTCATTTCCGTCCGCCTGACGCCAGCGGCCTTCGATGGCCAGAAAGACATAACCCTCCTTCCAGCTCCAGTGCAGGCCGTTTACATCGGGATGCAGAGGATGCCCGGCGGCGCGTTTTGCCGGATCGCTTTTATCCGCGGACGCATCCAGCCCGAGGTCGAACCGCAGTGCGGTATATTTTCCGTCCGGCACGTCCGTGAGGGTGAATGTCGTCCGCTGTTTACCGGCATCAAGGAAACCAAACCATTCGCCCGCACCGATCCACGACCCGTCTTCACGCTGGAGTTTCGCCGCGGAGAGCAGGCCGGCGAGACGCGTGACTGACAATTCGTTCCCCACGGCATTTTTGAACTTCATGTCCGCGAGAGAAAGCGGCTGGTCGTTCCAGCGCGGCTCAATCTGCACGGTCAGGCCGGCGGCGGACGCGAAACTGCCGACACACCAGGGCAACAGGAAGAGGGCCGGGGATTTCATGATCACGCGCAGGGAAAGGGACGAAAGACGGGATGCTTTCGCTGTATCAACGCGCCCCGGCAAGCGTGGAGGAGGGAGTCAACGGGCCCTCCGGCACTCCGCCGACGCCGGCCAGCTCCCAGCAGAGGAATTCCTTGATTGTCAGCCGTAAATCCCCGTCGCTGCTGAAACGGGTCCACCCGAGCCTAACGGTTGCGGTTTGCGGCTGGTCCCACGGCAACTGGCGCTCC
>JANNVM010001199.1:0-9466 GCA_031414455.1 Verrucomicrobiota bacterium | reverse complement strand
CGCGGCACCGAGCCCGCGCGGGCGCAGGCGCGTGCGAAGATAGCGCCGCAGGATCGCATTGCGCCACAGGCACCATGCAGGTGCGGGACCGGATGCAGGATCGGCGTTCATGTGTTGTCTTCTGCCACCGTGATGAGGATTTCTTCAAAGCTCGTCTTCCGCTCCTCGCAGACGCTCACCCGAAATCCCTGCGCGAACAGCCCTTCCAGCAGATTCGCCTGCTCCTCCTGGGTGCCGGTGAACGCCAGACCAATGCGCTCCGCCTGGCATTCCACCCCGCTCACATTCGGTCGCGTGCGCAGCCATTCCGCCGCCTCCCCGCTCCGCGCCAGCACCCCGATGGACAAGCCCCGCTCCGACCGCCCCAGCGCGGCGCGAACTTCATCCGCGGTGCCGGAGGAGAGCAGCATTCCGCGATTTATCACACAGAGCGAAGTGCAGAGTTCCGTCAGTTCACCAAGGATGTGTGAGCTGACAAAGATGGTGCTCCCTTCCGCGGCGAGACGCCGCAGAGTAAGGCGGAGATTGCGGCGCGAAAGCGGGTCCATGCCGCTGGCCGGCTCGTCGAGGATCATCACCCGGGGCCGGTGCAAAAGTGTGCGCGCGAGAACCAGCCGCTGCGTCTGGCCGCGCGAGAGCGACTTGCACATCGCGTCGCGGCGATCCGCCAGTTGCACCATCTCAAGGCACTCTTCCCAGCGCTCGCGGCGCTCCGCGGCGGTGCCACCCAAAAAGGACTCGCATGAGAGATCGAGAAATTCCCACGCCTTCATGTCCGACGGCACCGGCGCCAGGTCCGGCATGTAACCGAGAATGCGGCGGGCCTCCTCCGGTGTTTCGAAAATGTCAATGCCCGCCAGCCTGACGCTTCCGTAAGTGGGCGTCAGCAGTGTGGCGAGCACGCGGAAGGTGCTCGTCTTTCCCGCCCCGTTAGGCCCCACCAGTCCGAACACCTCCCCCTGAGGCACCGACATCGTGAGATCATTCACGGCGACGAAATTCCCGTAGTCCACGCGCAACTCGCGGATTTCGATGGCGGTGGGGGAGTTAGTCATGCCGTGAAGTCCGCTCCGTGGACGATGCCTGGCAGGTGGACAATGGCGGTTTTCGCGAGAGGATGCGGCTCCAAAACCTGCTCCCATGCGCCCCTTCCTCCAAATCCTCCTCGGTCTCGTCATTGGCGCTGCCGGCGTCATTCTCATTCGCGGCAGTATCCCGCCCCCGGAGGGCACCTCGGAAGCCCGCATCCTGTCGCTGGAAAATGAACTGCGGCAAACCACCCTGCGACTGGCAAAAATAGATCCCGCCCAGGCCCGTCCGGACGAAGACTCCGGCGGCACGCTGAGTGCCGGAGCCCGCGCCGCGCTGGACGACCTCAAAGCCGGACGGCCGGTGGACTTGAACCACTTCTACCATGCCATGAAGCCCGTCCTGCGGGACCTCGCTCCCATTTTCGACAACATCCGCCGCAAGGGTGAACGCCGCGAGTTTGACCGACTCGCCGGTGAAATGAGCCGGAAATATAACCTTTCCGGCCCGCAACAGGAATCGCTGAAGCAGTGGATGAAAGAGCGCTCGGAACGCAATGCCGGAATCTTCAAAGCCGTCGCCCTCGCCCCCGGCACGCGGCTCGACGATCTGGTGAAGGCTTCGCAGAACGTGCGCCATGACGACGGACTGGACGCCTTCATGGAAACACAGTTGCAGGGCGAGTCGCTGGATACCTTTCGCCGCGACCGCCTGACACAACGCGCCGAACGGGTCCAGCACGAAGCCGACTGGAAAGTCGAGCGACTGAACCAGACGGTCACTCTGGACGAAACGCAAAAGGACCAGGTGTTTTCCATCATGGCCCGCAGTTCGCGGGACTTCGATCCTCAAATGCAACTCGAGGGCGTGACCACTGAGGCCGCTCCCGCCAGCAGCACCGGCCGCGATGCCGCCATCATGGCCGTCCTCCGCCCGGACCAACAGGCCAGCTACCATCAGTGGCGGGATGAGCGCCGCGCCCGCACGGAACAGGACATGGCGGAACTGGGATTGAAAATGCCCGACGGATGGGACGCGCTGAACTCCGACTGATCTGCCTCCACCAAACTCCGCCAAAACCACTGATTCGCATTTCTTTGCTGCCCGCTGATTGATCCTGTGACTGTCACCCTCATCGCCGCGCATTCTGAAAATGGCGTACTCGCCGCCGGCGGACGCATTCCATGGCATTTGCCGGAGGACACGGCACACTTCCGCCGCAGTTGTGAGGGCAAGTGGCTGCTGCTGGGGCGGCGAACGCATGAGCAAATGCAGGGATGGTTTCGGCCCGGGCAGATACCCGTGGTCGTGACGCGCCATCGTTCGCTGAATGTGCCGGGCGGTCACACGGTGCGCAGTGTGGATGCGGGCCTCACACTCGCAGAACACAGCGGGGCGGACGAGTGCGTGGTCATCGGCGGCGGAGAAGTGTTTGCCGCCGCGATGCCGTATGCCCGCGTGTTGCTTTTGACGATCGTCCACACTACTCTCGCCGGTGATGTCTTCTTCCCTGTGGTCACTCCCGCCGAATGGCAGGAATCCTGGAGTCATCACCATCCGGCGGATGCTGACCATGCGTTCGCTTTTACCATCCGGCGCCTCGTGCGCCGATCCACCTGACACTTCCGACCATGCGATTCATACCTCTGCTCTGCGCTGCGGCCCTGCTCACAGCGGTTTCCTGTTCCTCGACCAAACCAGTGGCTCCGGTTCCACTTGCCCCTGCAGTGACCGTACCGGTGACACCCCCCGCGGTGACCGCCGCGGCAACCAGTCATGCACCGGCGAAGCCCGCGGGACCGGCGGTGGTAAAGACCGGCGAGGAATGGCGGCGCATCCTGACACCGGAACAGTACCGGGTGACGCGGGAGAGCGGCACCGAGGCGAAGTTCACCGGGGCCTACTGGGACAATCACGAGAGCGGCCAGTACCGCTGCGTCTGCTGCGGCGCGCTGCTATTCTCCTCCGAGCATAAATTTGACAGTGGCACCGGCTGGCCCAGCTACACGAAGCCGGCGGCGAATGTAGGCGAAAAAACCGACACTCGATACGGCATGGCCCGCACCGAGGTCCACTGCTCCCGCTGCGAGGCGCATCTCGGTCACGTTTTCAACGATGGCCCGCAGCCGGCCGGTAAACGCTTTTGCATTAACAGCGCCGCACTGAAGTTTGTTCCCAAAGCCGGCACCGCGAAACCCTGACCCCCTGATTATGCCTTTCGCCATCTGCCGTCTCAGTGTTGTCGCGGTGCGGCGGGAAGCCGATCTCACTTCAGAAATGACCAGCCAGGTTCGAGGCGGAGAACGCGTGGAAATCCTGGAAACCAACGGTCAGTGGTGGCGCGCAGGACTTCTCGCTGACGGCTACGAAGGCTGGGTCAACAGCCGGCAGTTTAGCGCACCCGGCGACACGTTGCCGGTGGCGGCCACCATTTTCACCGACGACCACTGCGGTTCCGCGGAGCGCGAGGAGATGCGCATCGCATTGCCGCTGGGCTCGCCGCTGCCCGGTTTTTCGGACGGGAGGTTCACTCTCGGCGGGGAACCGTGGGAATGGAGAGGATCCGTCCGGAGTGTGCCTGCCGGCGTCCCTGACAAAGCCAGCCTCTTTGCTTATGCGAAGCGCTTTCTCAGCGCGCCCTACCTCTGGGGCGGGCGCACTGTCTTCGGCATCGATTGCTCGGGCTTTGTCCAGTCCGTAATGGCTGCCTTCGGGATTGGACTGCCGCGGGATTCCAGACTCCAGGCCACGCAGGGTGATTCCATCCCAAACCGCGCGGCCTCCGTGCCGGGAGACCTCGCCTTTTTCGGCACGCCGGAACTGGGCATCTATCACGTTGGGCTGCTGCTCCCGTACGGTGAAATCATCCATGCCAGCAGCATGGTCCGCGTGGACGACATGACCGATGAGGGCATCCGGAACCGCGAGACCGGCGAGGTCACCCACCGCACGGTCGAATTCCGGCGGGTTCTGTAGAATCCGCATTTGAAAGGACCGCGGTGTTGAAGAATGGATGGCGGAATGAAGTCCGCGCGTTTCCCCATCGCAGCCGCGCTCCTGTTCGCAGGCAGCGTATGGCTGGTCGCAGCGCAGGAGCCGGCGAAGCCGGCCGATAAAGCCACACCGTCGCCGGAGGCGGTGAAGGCCGCAAAGGAAGGTGTGGAATCCATGAAGCGCGGCGACTGGAAGAAAGCGGCGGAGGCGTGGAACCGGTCCGTGCAGCTTGAGCCGGGCAATGCCGGCGCATGGGCGAACCTCGGCAAAGTACAACTGCAGGAGAAAAATACCGCCGCCGCCATTGTGTCGCTCGAAAAGGCGGTCGCCCTGCAACCGGCACTTTCCGAGGCATGGATGGCGCTGGGCATGGCCTACGATACCGACAAGGCTCCCATGCGCGCCGTTTCCTGCCTGACACGCGCGGTGCATGAGAATCCCGCCGACGCCCGGACACGGAATTCCCTCGCCATCATTCTAAAAAAGGCGGGCTGGAAGGACGCCGCGGAATCTGAATTGCAAAAGGCCCTCGACCTCGACCCGCGCTATGCGGAGGCGCACTTTAATCTCGCGGTGATGTACCTCGACCGCCGTCCCCCGGCGGTGGAAATGGCACGCCGCCACTATGAAGCCGCCCGCGGTCTGGGAGCAGCACCTGACAAGGATCTCGAGGTGCAGCTTGCAGGCACGGAAGCTGCGGCGAGTGATGGACCCAATACCGTCGCGGTGCCGGCCGCCGCCAGTAAGATTCCCGCCAAACCGACCAGAAAAAAACCATGACCAATCGACGCACGTTCCTCCGCACGTCCCTTCTCGGCCTCGCCGCCGCGGCACCCTCGGCCGTGCGGGGGCAAAACGGATTGCCGCCGCCTCCGGTGATCACCTCCAAGTCCTGCTATCTCATTGACGCGGTGACCGGCCAGGCGCTCTTCGAACGCGGCCCCGACCAGCGGCGTCCCGTCGCCAGCACGCAAAAACTCCTCAGTGCGCTTCTCGCGGTGGAGACCACCGACATGAACAAGGTGACCACTGTGCTCGCTGCGGAGACGAAGGTGGAGCCGCACAAACTGTTTCTCAAAGAGGGGGAGAAACTGCCGCTGCGGACCCTCCTCCATGCCATGCTCATTGAGAGCTGCAATGATGCCGCCCACTGCATGGCGCGAAGCTGCGCCGGCAGCACCACTGCGTTCGCCGCATGGATGAACCGCCGGGCCGCTCAACTCGGCATGAAAAACAGCCGCTTCATCAACGCATCCGGCCTGCCCGCCGAGGGACAGTTTTCCACCGCCCGTGACATGTCAC
The DNA here is from genome assembly GCA_031414455.1 of Verrucomicrobiota bacterium. GTDB lineage: Bacteria > Verrucomicrobiota > Verrucomicrobiia > Verrucomicrobiales > V1-33 > V1-33. The sequence continues at coordinate 4,141 of JANNVM010001199.1, read as the reverse complement.
GCCTTGCGAGGGCAGCCCTCGCCAATTCCACCCTGCGCAGCATCATCGGTCGCCATGAAATGACCATCACCCGCGGCGACGGGCGCGTGAAAAAACTGGTAACAACCAATCACCTGCTGCGTCCTTACAGCCCATTCTACCTGCCCATCTGCACCGGTATGAAAACCGGCTACACCAACGCCGCGGGGAAATGCCTCATCTCCAGTGCCACCCACCGCGGACGCACGGTCATCTGTGTATTGCTCGGCTCGAAAAATTCCCCCGTAGCATGGAAGGAATCAAAGGCCCTGCTGCAGTGGTCCCTGGGCATAACCGGAGCGTAGCTCCGCCCGCACTCTGGCTCCGCCAATCGTTCCGGCAGGCAGGCACCGAAAGTCCGCCAGCCCCTGCGGCCCGGCGATAATAATTCTCTGTGACAGTCCATTCGCTTACGGTACCGTGATGCGTGCGAATTTCTGCCAGGACATTGCACGCACCTGGTCAAGTCAGGATGATTAATGGCGCCGATTCACTGTCTGAATACGACGCGGCCGCAACACGCCTCCGGTCCTTAGATCCCGATGCGCGGATACTCCGCCAATTGAATCAGTTTCACGCCATAAATGTCCGCAATGGCGGCGGCCTCGCTGGGCTCGTAGATGTCGCGGAAATAGACTTCCTGAATGCCATAGGCGCAGAGCATCTGCATGCAGCTCGTACAGGGCTGCGTGGTGACCGCCACTAGTTTCACCGAGCCGCGGGTGAAAAGGCTGCAGAGATTCACTTCGGCATGGAGCATGTATTTCTGCCGCGCGGTGCGGTTGTCCCAAAAGCCCGGCGGCGGATCGAATCCAGGGGCCAGACCGTTGTAAGCGGTGCCGATGACGCGGTTGGCAAAATCAATCGCTACGGCCCCGACTTTTCGGTAGGGATCCTCGCTCCTCATACTCGCAACATGCGCGAGGGCCATCGCGTAAGCGGGTATGCTGATGCGTCCGGATTTGTCAGGAGGGGAGTCGGTCATAAACCCGACGATGTGCGGCGGCGGCGGTTTGCCAAACAGGGAATTGAAGGGGACCGCACCGGCACGCTGACTCAAATAACAGGACACTAAGGAGGGACTCCAGGGGGTGTGGATGCCTCAAATAAGAAAGACACCCGGGAGGATGACCGGCCTAACCCCGAAAATGAGCCAGCCGCCCCGGTGTGAATACCTTGTCCACATGCTCGTGCGCTCCCAGCGGCGCAGCCGCGCAGAGCGGCTGCCGCTGCTCGCAGAGTTTTCCGGGGTGACCGGTTATGAGTCCAAGTATGCAATCAAACTCCTGAGTGGAAAACGGCCCGGTCACGACCGGCGAAGAGCGGAAAATTTGCGCATTGTTTCACTTATGGCGCATGGCCGAAAGCGGCAAATGTCATATCGTCTCAATCCAGCACTGCATTGAAAGGGGGGTTGTCAGCCAACGCCACCTTGCAGCCACCTGAACAGAACATTCAACCAGTCCCACACCATGAATTTCGACCACATCCTTATTCCGATAGATTTTTCCGGCAGCAGCAAACTCGCGATAGACTCCGCCATCGCCTTTCGGGAAAAGTTTCCCGCGGAAATTACACTCCTCCACGCCGTTGAGCCCTTCTTCGGCTACGGATTGGAAATCAGTCCCTCTGCCGATGTGGAAACAGCCAGGGAACGGGCCGCCGGCAAACGACTGATGGAACTGGCAGCGGGACTCCCCGGCGGGATTCCGGCCAAAACGGTCTGCCTCGCGGGAAAGCCATGGCAGGTTATTTGCGATTGGGCCTCTGAGAATCACGTGGATCTCATCATCATGCCGACGCACGGCTACTCAGGATTGCGGCACCTCTGGCTGGGGAGCGTGGCTGAGCGCGTCGTCCAAAAAGCGCCGTGCCCCGTGCTCACTGTTCGGGCCAACGAGGACTGAGAGTCGGCAGCTCTGCAGTTCCGCCTCTATCCGCGCAGCGAGCGCAGTTCGGATCGAAGCTGCTCAAGTTCACTGAGGAGACCGGTGAGCAGCTTCAGGCCGGCGAGATTCATCCCGCAGGTACCGCGCAGGTGCTCAGCACGGCGAAGCATCCGCACCGCTTCGTCGTCAAAGAGGGAGTCCTCCGCGGAAACTGGACTAATGATGCCGTGTTCCCAATACTGCATGACGGCCTGAATGGAGGTGCCCGTCATGCTGGCGAGAATCTCAAGAGTATACCCTGCACCTGGCTCGGGTTCCCCGGATTGAGGTATGAGTGAGTTCATATCAGGGTCGTGGATTGAAGGAGGACGCCGTACGCAGTTGTTCCCATAGCAAACGCTCCTCTGCACTAACACTGGCGGGCACCGCGATATGGATGGTCACAATAAAAGCTCCGCGCTCACCGGCCCCGCCTTTTGGCAATCCCCGGCCGCGAACCCGAAGCGACTGGCCGTTGCCGGTCCCGGAGGGGACGCGCAGTTTGATAGAGCCGTCCAGCGTGGGCACGATAACCTCTGCACCAAGCACGGCGTCCCAGGGCGCGATTTCAAGGTCATAGTGGATATCCGACTCGCGCGCGGTGAAGTCGGGATGCGCAGCGTGACGCACACGCAGATACAGATCACCCGCCGCGCCTCCATTACGCCCTGGTTCGCCTTCACCGGACACGCGGATGCGGCGTCCATCCGATGCTCCCGCCGGAATACGCACCTCGAACGTGTGCGTCTGCACTTTTCCGCCTGGGCGGTCAACTGTCTGCAGGGAAACCGGACGCTGAGTGCCGTGTATGGCTTCGTCCAGTGTGATGAGAATATCCCCCTCAATGTCATGGCCGCGGCGTCCGCGCCCGTGTGTCGTTTGCCCGTGAGCGTCATCCTCCGGTAAAGCTCCCGGAAAACCGTAGCGACTGCCTCCACTGAAGTATTGTTCAAAAAAGTCACTGAACCCAGTACCACCAAAGTGGAACTCCTGAGCAGGCCCGCCGGGACTCCGGTCACTGCCTTCTCCGCCAGGTGCCGCCGGAATATCTCCGGCGTCCTGCCATCGGGCGCCCAGCGTGTCATATTTTTTTCGCTTCCCGGGATCACTGAGCACTTCGTTGGCCTCGTTGATCTCCTTGAATCTCTCTTCCGCCGCCTTTTTATCCGATGCGGTATCGGGATGATACTGGCGGGCCAGTTTCCGGAACGCCTTTTTAATTTCATCCGCTCCGGCATCATGGGGAACTCCAAGTATTGCGTAGTAATCTTTGAATTGGGCGGACATGGCAGTGAATACAAAACGGAGGCCTGAAGCAAGACCCTCCCCGTGGCGCTGTCAATAGATGCAGCGATCCCCGCCCTCCCTTCCCGAAGCCGGCACTTTCCGCGGGCGTTAACACCACTTCACTTTTGCATCCACGATGGCATTGGGCACCTGGTTTTGGGAGTTTGCCGGCAGGGACGACACCGCCTTCAGGTATCGCATCCTAAGATCAAGATTCGAAAAGTACAAAAAGAGAGCCTGTTTTCCTTTCGGAAAACAGGCTCAATTATTCTGGCAACGTCCTACTCTCGCAAGACCTTTCGTCAAACTACCATCGGCGCTACAGCGTTTCACTTCCGTGTTCGGGATGGGAACGGGTGGTTCCACAGTGCTATGGTCACCAGAAACGGCGCAGACGTTACTGCGGCGATTCCGACGGCCATGGCGGCACGGAATTTATCAATTCAAAGAACTCAGCGGAACCGGAATGGTTCGTTGATAACTGCATACAGGAGGAAATACGTAAAATAAGAAGAAAGAGAATTAAGCCGAACGGATGATTAGTACTGCTAAGCTGAACACATTGCTGTGCTTACACCCGCAGCCTATCGACGTGGTAGTCTTCCACGATCCTTCAGGGAAAACTTATCTTGGGATGGGCTTGGCGCTTAGATGCTTTCAGCGCTTATCCCTTCCGCACATAGCTGCCCAGCGATGCCTTTGACAAGACAACTGGAACACCAGAGGTGCGTCAGTCCCGGTCCTCTCGTACTAAGGACTGAACCCCTCAATTTTCCTGCGCCCATGGAGGATAGAGGACCGAACTGTCTCGCGACGTTCTGAACCCAGCTCGCGTGCCACTTTAACCGGCGAACAGCCGGACCCTTGGGACCTTCTCCAGCCCCAGGATGTGACGAGCCGACATCGAG
>JANNVM010001198.1:0-1968 GCA_031414455.1 Verrucomicrobiota bacterium | reverse complement strand
TAATCCTCTCTCCGGCTTTCAGTCCCTCGCGGATGATGCGTTTGCCCTCGTAGAGCGGCCCCATCACGACCGGGCGGTACTGCGCGAGGCTTTTCTCGTCCACGATGGTGACATACTTGCGTGACTGGTCGGTGCGAATGGCGGTCTCGTCCACGAGCAGCGCGGGATATTTCGCCGTGAGCGGCAGCCGCACGCGGGCAAAAAGGCCAGGCGTTAGTCCGCCGTCGGCGTTAGGCAGTTCCACGCGTACCACCATGCTTCCGGTCCCGGCGTCCACGCGGTTGTCGAACGACTCGATCCAGCCCTTGTGCGTCCAGTCCGTTTCGCCTGACAACTGAACCTCCGCGGGCACCCGCCCCTTGTCATCAAGCGCCAGCTTTTTCCCGCGGGCCAGCCCCTGCACCCGCAGCAAGGTGTTCTCGTCCATGTCCACGTAAGTATAGACGGGGCCGGTGCTCACAATGGTGGTCAGCAGCGTCTGGCCTGCGGTAACATAGTTGCCTGTCGTGACGAGCGCACGGCTCACGTGTCCGGAAATCGGCGCGCGCACTTCCGCGAATTCCACATCCAGCGCCGCAGCGCGGGTGCCGGCCTGCGCCGTCGCGAGAGCGGCCTGCGCCTGAAGGTGGGCCGACTCCCGGGCGTCCGCCTCCTCGGGCGAGATCGCCTTTGCGGCGAGCAGCGAGGCTGCGCGGTCCCATTCTTTCTTCGCCGAAACCGCGGCCGCCTCCGTCTGCTTCAACGCTCCCTCCGCCTTGTCCGCCGCCGCCTGATAGGAACGCGAATCAATCACGAACAGCACTTCCTTTTCAGTCACCTGCGCGCCGGACTGAAACTTGACCCCGGTGAGATAACCGGAGACACGCGGGCGCAGTTCCACGGTCTCCCTGGCCTCAATGCGACCGGAGAATTCTCCCCATTCGATCAGTTCCTTCTGCTCCACTGGAGCCAGCGTCACCGGCTGAGGCGGCGGCATCCCGCCGCCGGGCGGGCCTTCGGGCGGTTTGGAACACGCACTGAACAGCGCGACGGGCAGCAGACGGAGTAGTTGTCGCTTCATGGGGATGATGAGATTGATGAAAATAGTTGACCAGTTGGCTAAATTCCGGTGAAAAATCAGGCCGGAGCCGGCATGCGGGCAATCATGAGCACCCCGTCTGCCATCTCGTCGAGTACACTGAGATCATTCCGGATCCGGGCATGCATGAGGAGCCCTTCGCAGTAGGCAGAGACGATTCGCGCCCTAACAGCCGCATCGGGAGCCGGCGGCACCAGGCCTTCCCGCACGGCGTCGCGGATGGCAGATTCAAAATACAACTGGTGCTTGGCGATGGCCTCTTTGATTTTAGTCTGAAGCTCATCAGCCCAGGCGCTAACCTCGGAACCGAGCGAATGGACCGGGCAACCCAGCACGCGCCCATGTTTGATCGCCACCTCGCGCTGATCAGCCACGATGTATTCACAGAGTTTTCGCAGCCGCTCAAGAGGCGGATGAACCGGGGAAAAGATGTGATCCAACTCCGCGAGATGCGTCGTCCAGGCATCATCCAGTCCCGCCATCGCCAGCTCCGCTTTCGAATCAAAGAAGTGGTAAAAGCTCCCCTTCCGCACCCCGGCGCGCTCACAAATATGATCCACTGACGTGCCGCCGTAAGAACCTGCCCAGATTAAATCCCAGGCGGCTTTCATCAGTTTTTCTTTGGCATCACTTGTGCGTCCCATAAGTTTGAATGGCCACGCTCGTAGCCTAGTTGACTGATTAGTCAACTAATTTCCAAACCGTCCCTCTTTGATCGCACCGCCACAATTTTCGCCTCCGGGCTTGACCCCGCCGCATTTTTTCGATCAAATTCATCGCATGCCTCCGGGCAGCGTTCTTTCCCACTTCATCCCATTTCCTGCGGTGTCCGAGACTCCTGGTTTTACTGAGCCCCCTGTCTAATGTATCGGAGCGGGCTCAGTAAAACC
>JANNVM010001197.1:0-18737 GCA_031414455.1 Verrucomicrobiota bacterium | reverse complement strand
GCGAAATCAATGAGTGCGGGCAGTTCCTTTTCTGTGCGGCCCTTCATGAGCACGCAGTTCAACTTCACCTTCTCAAAACCCGCAGCGAGTGCGGCCTCAATACCAGCCACCGCACGCTGATGATAGTTGCGACCGGTCACGGCGGCGTAGGTGGAGGCGTCGAGGGTATCGAGAGAAATGTTGGCCGTGCGGACGCCGCATTCCACCAGCCGAACCGCCATGCTGACGTCACCGTCCTTTTCCTCCGGCGGCAGAGCGGCGAGCATCGTGCCGTTGGTGGAAATGCCGGTGTCGGTGATGACGGGCATTTCCTGAAGCATCCGGAAAAACGCGAGAACCCCGCGGCGGGTGAGCGGCTCGCCGCCGGTGACGCGAACTTTGTGAATGCCCAGTTCCGTTCCAATCCGCACGATGCGGATGATTTCCTCGTAGGTCAGAATGCCGTCGCGCGCGAGCCATTCCTGCTGCTCTTCGGGCATGCAGTAGAGGCAGCGCTCATTGCACCGGTCGGTGATGCTGATACGCAGATAGGAAATGCGATGGCCAAAACGGTCTTCCACAGTGTATAAACGGAAATTCCTGCCCTCCCTGCGGCGGGAAGTCCCCATACTCAACCCCAACCTCCCCATTTGCCATGAACAAACGCGGCTGTTCAAAACTCATCGGACTGTGCGCCCTGATCATCCTCGTCGTCCTTCAATTCACCGGATGCACGGTGGCCAATCCCCAGACGCGGGCGCAGCAGAACCCCGCGCTGTTCGATCAACTTTCCGCCACAGACCGTGATTTGGTTATGAAGGGCACGATCAGTGAAGGCATGTCAAAAGACGCCGTCTTTCTCGCATGGGGCCGGCCGGATGCCGTGAGCACCGGCAGTGACCGCGGCAAGGCAACGGAGACGTGGCGCTACGCCACGCTCCGACCGGTATATTACGGCGGAGGTATCGGCTACGGCATGGGCTACTACGGGGGACGCGGTTACGGGCGGGGATTCTATCCGGCTTTTGATATGAGCATCACACCGCAATACGTGCCGGTCACTTCTTCAGTGGTCCGGTTCCGCGGGGGCCGCGTGGTGGCATGGGAAGCATCCGACCGATGAGCCGCAGACTTTTTACACAGGCCATCGCGGCAACGATGCTGGCACAAACCGCCGCGGCAGCACCCGATGGCGCGGCACTCTACCGTCAGCACTGCGCGGTTTGCCATCAGTCGGAAGGTCAGGGCGTGCCCGGCGTCTTCCCACCGCTAGCGGCCTCTGATTTCCTGACAAAAGAGCGGGAACGTTCCCTGCGTGCTCCCCTTGAGGGCCTGAGCGGTGAAATCACCGTCAATGGCGCGAAATATAACGGCGCGATGCCGCTGCTCGTGCTTGATGATGAGTCGATCGCGGCGCTGATGACCTGGATCGGCGGCAACCTGGGAAACAGCGTCCCGGAATTCACGGCGGAGGAAGTGACGAAGGTGAGAGCGAAGACGAAGTTCGCGACGTTTGCAGCCTTGAGCGCTGCGAATGGATTCGCGCCGCTGCCGCCGGCCCCTCCGGGATGGTCGCTGCGGGAAGCAGCGGTGCTGCCCGTGCAGCCGGCGCGCATGGCCCGGAGACTAGACACCGGTGACATTTGCGTGCTCGCGTCGAGCGGAGAGGTTTGGTCGGTGCATCCCGACACTGGAGCCGCCGTGCCGCTGCTCATGCCGAAAGATTACCTGACGGAAATGTCCGGCGGAGCGATGTGCCTGGGGATTTGTTTCGATCGCGAGGGGCGGATGTGGCTGACATCCAATCAGACCGACCGCAGCACGAAACCGGTGGACTCGGTGGTGAGCGTATGGCGTTCCCAACCCCTCACCGGCGGGGCCGCGCCGAAGATGACACTGTGGATGCAGGCACGTTATCCTCATGGGATCGGAGGCTTCAATCACGGCATTTCGCATATCGCGGAAGGCCCTGACGGATTCCTCTATCTCAGCAGCGGCAGCCGCACGGACGGCAATGAGCCAGGCAATCTCAAGGATCACTGCATCGCAGGCGAAGTGCCCCTGACGGCGTGCGTTTGGCGGCTCGATCCCTGCGCGGAGAAACCCTATCCCGCGGTCTGGTGTCGGGGACTGCGCAATCCCTACGGCTTTTGCTGGGACTCTTCAGGCCGTCTGTGGAGCACCGACAACGGCCCGGATGCCGACCGGCCCGAGGAATTGAATCTCCTTGAGCAGGGCAAGCACTACGGATTTCCCTATCAGTTCGCGCACACCGCCGCCGATGACCGGCCCTATCCTTACACGCCACCACTGCCGGATGGCCTGCGAGTGACCCTGCCGGTGATGAACGCCGGGCCGCACGCCGGCGGAAAGCCGGATGCCCCCATCGGCACGTTCGATCCTCACAGTTCACCGGCGGGAATCATCTGGCTGGACGGCGCATCCTGGCCCCCGGAGGACCGCGGCAGTCTGTTTGTCGTCCGTTACGGCAATCTCCTCGCCGGCAAGGACAGCGGCTTCGATTTACTGCGGGTAAAGCCGCAGGCGCTGCCCGGTGGCGGGTGGTCGGCAGAGATAAAGGTGCTCGCCGCGCCGCTGTCGCGACCGATCGACATCATCGAATATGCGCCGGGCCGGCTGTTCATCGCCGAATTCAGCCGCGGGACGAATTTCGCCGCCGGCATTTCCCAGCCGGGGCGGCTCCTCGAAATGAAAGCAGTGCCGCGCTGAGTCAGCGCGGGCACATCGCACCAACGTACGCCTCCAGGGCCGCAATTTGTTCAGGCCGGAGCCTTGCTTCCCGGGACATCTCCGGAATGTGTTTTCCGAACCACTCGGCGCGGGAATACTTCAACACTGGCTCCGGCGAATGACACGAGCCTGCACAGGTGAGGTAGATGCGGCGTCCTTCGAGGGTGGACACGCTGGAGGCAGTTGGTGCCGGCAGCGGCGCAAGGTCGCTGTTCGTCTCGCAACCGGTGATGAAGACCACCGGCGCAAAAACCGCGATCAAAGTTCTGAGCGCGAAAATCATCCTAAAAGTGGAAGCCGAAGATGGTGCGCGTCATGAAGTCAGGTTCGTCCGCGAGGCTGGTAACCTGAAACAGCGGAGCCACAACGATGAAGAAATCCTTCCGGCGATAGCTGAAGTTGGGGCCTGCATAGACGCTGTGATCTCCGGCTTCCTCCCAGTCAGCAAATTCCACTTCATGCCGCACTTCGGCCCCAAGGGTGAACGACGGGTTCACCTGATAACTCACACCGGCAGTGTTCTGCCAAATGCCGATTTCCTCCTCCAAATCTTCACCTTCCCACTCGGCCTCAACGATGGTGTTCGCGACGAGCATCCACTTTCCAATGTTTTTCTGAAGCAGCAGTTTGCCTTCGAGCACGAACCGGTCTGGCCCGATGAGCATTTCACCATAAAGTGCCGAGCCAATCCAGTCAGTAGTGGGGTCAGTGAGATTGTAAATGAGATCAAAGCCGGTGTCCTTGAAGGACGTGCCGTCGTCGTCAGTGCCACGCAGGATGCGCCAGTCGGCAAGGTAGACACCAAGTTGGAGGCGGTCGGTGAGGCCGAACTCGAATTCTTCCCGGAACGTGAATTCGTCGAAATCACGATTGGTCGCCTTGTCAGACTTCCATGTGATCCATTGCTCAAATTCGCGAGTACCAGCGGGGGCGGTGTCGGCTTCGTAACTGAACGCAAAACGCCGCTCCCCGGCTTGGACCGGGAAGATGGCGGCGGCGGTGGTCAGCAGGACGGCGGTGGTGAAGGTGACGGGCTTAATCATGGGGGGTAGGTAATTGGGTTGCAGATGGTATCGAGACTCAGTCTCAATTATAACTCGTCTGTATCCGCATGAATGCAGTGTGCAAGGGAAACTTCGCCACAATCCCGGGAACATCCCCAGACCGCCCGCGGCGTGGTTGCCTGCGCGTGGTCGAAGGAACGAACCGGGCCTACAAAAAAACGCCCGTCGCTGCGAGCGGCGGGCGTTCTTCGAAATTAAGATCCGGGCGTCTTAAACTACTCCGCGGAGTCGTCTTCCTTCTCCTCCGGAGTGCCCGGGGTGGAAACGGCGAGGCGAACGACGGCTTCAACTTCGGGGTGAACGCGCACGGACACTTCGTGTTTGCCCGTCGTCTTGATGGGTTTTTCGAGAGCGATGGAGTGACGGTCCACCGTGACCTTGAACTGGGCGGCGATGGCGTCGGCGATGTCTGCGGTGGTGATGGCTCCGAAGGCCTTGCCGCCCTGACCGATGGCGAGTTCCAGTTTGAGGGTACCTTTCCGCAGCCTGGCGGCGGTGTTCTGGGCTTCGACCTTTTCGGAGGCCTCGCGCTCGGTGCGTTTAGCTTTGAGATTGGTCATCTGGCGCAGGTTGCCTGCGGTAGCCTCGTAGGCTTTGCCCTGAGGGATTAGATAATTGCGGGCATAGCCGGATTTCACCGCGACGATGTCGGCTTCGGCGCCGAGCGACGCGATTTTTTCTTTAAGGATGACTTGGACGTTGGCCATGGGGGGAGGGAACAGTTAATGGTTGCCGGAAAAAAGGAAGCGGGTCCCTTAGCGGCCTGCCCCGGCGTGTCAAGGACTGGATTGGCCCGGTTCCCGATGTATTGAAATGACTGCGCAGGCGCTCAACAGGCGGCGGGCAAACGGAAAGCAACTTCCAGTCCGCCGACCTCGCGGTTCCGGGCGGTGACGGTGCCGCCGCAACTTTCAATGCAGGTGCGGACGATGGCGAGCCCCAGTCCGGTGCCGCCACTTTCGCGGTCACGGGCGGTTTCAAGCCGGTAGAAGGGATCGAAGAGACTGGCGAGGGCATCCTCCGGAACACCGGGGCCATTGTCGGCAATGGTAAGGACGACGATGGTGCCTTCCTTGCGCGCGCTGACTTCCAGATGCGCCTGTGGACCCGCGTAACGCAGTGCATTACGCACGACGTTTCCGACGGCCCGGCAGAACAGGCCGGGGTTGGTGTGCGCGATCAGGTCAGGCGGAACGTGCAGCGTCAGACGGTTCGCCGCAACAGCCTCGCGCGCGGTGACCTGCTGAATAAGCGGCAGCAGCAGGGAGTCTGTCAGGGCGACGGACGCCGGAGCGAGGCCGGCCCGGGAAAAGTCGAGCAGTTCACCGACGATCTGTGACATCGCTTCCACCTCAATTGTTAGATCCGTGACACGTGAATGAAGGTCCTCCGGTGCGCGCTGTTCGAGCGCGGCGCCGGCCATCTGCATGCGGGCGAGCGGTGTGCAGAGTTCGTGCGCGATGTCACCGAGAAACCGCTTCTGGCCGCTGACGAATCCTGACAACCGTGCGGCCATGCGGTTGATGCCTCCGGCGAGTTCACCGAGTTCGTCGCGGCGCCCGTCAGGCACAACGACATCGAATTTTCCCTCTGCAATGCGGGCGGCGGCCATTTTCATGCCGGCGATCTGCCGGGTGATGCTGCGGACAAAGGGAATCCAGAGCAGCGCCGAGACGACCAGCATCCCGGCGGCGCCCCACAGCCACGGGGTAAAGTCCATAAGCAATCCACCAGCGGAGAGATTCTCCGTGCGGAGCACCATCGACATGCCGCCGGGGCCGCCCTGCGCACGGAGCGGGACGCGAATGATGAACCAGCAGGCCTCAGGGTTGTCCGTGCGTTCGAAGATTTTGGCGAATGGTGCGTCCGGGCGGGGCAGTCCCCGCGGCGGATTCGGCTGTGGGGGACCGGGGAACCGGGGCTCGCCTGGCGGTGGATTTTGCGCGCCATACGGCGGTGCCTGAAAAGGCCGGTCGCCGGGCTCAAACCGTGACGGCTGCGGATCGCGCGGCGGCAAGGGAGGCACACCGGGCTGATGTCCGGAACCGGGCTGAAATGGACGTGCATTGAGATGCCTCCGGACTTTCTCCGGAGGTGTCAGGGACTCGCCGGCGATCTGCTGGCCCCCGCCGCCAAAAACGGTGAACGTCATGCTGTGCGCCTCACTGTATTTTTGCAGAATGCCGTCCCATTCCGCCTCCGGGAGCGGATGGAGTTCCTGCACGAGCAGCCGCGCCACCGACTGCAGCCGCGGCTCAGCCTGCTGCATGACAAACCATTCACTCGTGCGACCGGACCGAACGGCAAAGAAAAGCGCCGCACCGAGTACGACGACGTTCAGGAGGAACCACCCGAGAACACGGGCATAGAGTGGAACGCGCGCTGACATGTCAGTGGTTGGGATTGATGAGCATGTAGCCTGCGCTGCGCAGGGTGCGGATGAAGCGCGGGTTCTTCGGATCGTCGCCCAGCTTGCGGCGCAGGGCGCTGATGTGAACATCCACCGAACGGTCGAAGACTTCATAATCGCGGTCGCGGATTTCATCGAGCAGATGATCGCGCGACTGCACGCGGCCAGCGGCTTTGGCGAGGCTGTAGAGCAGGTCGAATTCCACCGGCGTGAGCGTGAGCGGCTGATCGCCGATGACAGCGGTGCGCGTGTCCTGGCAGATGCGCAGGTCGCCGACGACAACCTCACGAAGTGGCCCCGAAGCCTGGGTTTTCGCGCTGGCGCGGCGCGTCACGGCGCGGAGGTGGGCGAGCAGTTCGCGTGGTGAAGACGTTTTCGGCAGATAATCATCGGCACCGAGTTCAAGGCCCACGATCCGGTCTGCCTCGTCTCCCCGGGCTGTGAACATCAGCACCGGCGCCTCACTGACCTGACGAATGCGGCGCAGCACTTCCAGCCCGTCCATGCCCGGCAGCATGTAGTCGAGAATAATGGCGTGCCATCTCCTGCCCGTGGCCGACTGCAACCCATCCGGGCCATTGCAGGCCGCGGTGACCCGATAGCCCAGCGGCTCGAGGTAGTCGGCGATGAGCCGGCAGAGTTTCTGGTCGTCATCAATGACAAGAACGTCGTGGGCAGAGGGGTCTGACATGGCGGGAGGGAGCGGGACGAATACGATCATTCCAGCACTTCGTCATTCGCCATTCGAGCTTCGTCATTTTGCGGCGTGGCCGCGACCACTTTTACATTTGCTTCACAATTCTCCGCTGTGCGCCACATCAGGTCTTTACATCAATAGGTTCTAATCCGGGGTCAGCGACTGGCTTCCTTATGGCACCGGCTGTCTGATTCTAAACTCAACCACACCATACCCAAACCAATGAAACCCACCGTCCGCGGTTACTCGCTGCTCGCCGTTCTGGCGACCGCAGGAACCCTGTTTTCACAGAATCCCGCCGCACCGCAAAATCCAGCACTGCCCGCTCCGCCGTCACCTCCGGTGCAGCCCGGCCCGCCTCAGCCAGGCCAGCAACCTGGTGGCCAACCCGGGGGACGCCCCGGAGGCCGGCCCATGATGGTCCCGCCGGTCATGGCGGCGCTCGATGCCAATAAGGATGGCAAGCTGGACAAGGAGGAAATTGCCAACGCTGCCAGGGCACTCCTGACGCTCGACAAGAACAACGACGGTGAACTGACGATGGAGGAAATCCGTCCACCGATGCCCCCGGGTGGTCCGCAGGGCCCGCCAAACGGCCCTAACCGCGGCGGCGGTCCGGGCGGCGGCGGCGGGCAGCAAGGCCCGCCGCCACAGTTCCAGCAACCGAACGCCCCGCAGGGCCCGCCTCCGGGAGGCCAATTCCGCGGACCGCGCCCGCAGTTTGGACCGCCGGGGCAGCCGGGGTTCCCTCCCGGCGGACCGCCTCCGCAAGGCCCACCGGGGCAGCCGCCGCCGCCACCGTTGCCGCCGCCGCCGGCACCACCGCAGTAAGCACAACTTCCTCCCTCCGCGCCATTTCCGGGGCGGCAGTCAGAACGTCACCCGCGGCTTCCCGCAGGCGGCCCTCTGGATGCCGCCCCCTTTTTTGTCATTATCCGGACGATTGCGCGTCAGAAAATCGCGGTGCCCGTTACCGGCAACGGGCCGCTGGACACGGCGCGACTGCTTTCCAGGATGCGTCCATGTTTGAACAGGGCGAAAAAGTTGTCTGCGTTGATGACCGGTTCCATCCGGAGATTTCCTTCCTCTACACGGCGCTGCCGGTGAAGGGGAAGACTTACACCGTGCGGGAGTGCGAGATGGGCCGGGCAAAATGGGTGAGCGCGCAAAAGGGCTGGGACTCCGTGGATATGAAAGTGCTGCTCGTGGAACTGGTGAATCCTGTGGACCCAAGCACGGCAAAGGGCTGTCCGTCGGAACTGGGATTTGCCGCCCGGCGGTTTGCACCGCTCGACAGCCTGACGGATTTTGAGGAGGAGGAAATCAGCGAACTGGTTCCGGCCGGACATTGATCCTGCGGCATGCCGCCGCCGTCTGATTCGGAAGCGCGGCATCTTGTCCCCGCGGGCGGCGGTCACAGTCATTTTCTAACAATTCGAATGCCGCCGGGAGGACGCGACAGTGGCCGTCAGGCTGCGAAATCAGGCGGCCCGGCTTCCATGAGGGACCGGCGGCACAACGAAGGAGAATTCCTGCCGGTCATCCACCATGCGGTTGCCGAACGGGCTGATCCAGAACCAGGCTGCGATGATCAGCCCGGCAAGGATGAGGAACGTAATGATGCGGCCCCACCATTTGGCAGCAGGGGAACGGCGTTCGAGCGGATTGATGAATGGCGTGGCGAGGGCGAGGAGGAGGGCACCAATGACCGCAATCACCAGAGGCCCCCCGAACCAGATCGCGGGGATTAACAGGAACACGCCGGCAAAAGCGACCCCAAGGACAATCAGGCAGCCGGTGTCCGCTTTGTCGCTCCGCTGCAGCGGGGCCGGCCGGGGCGCAGGCGCCTCGGAGGTATTGTTCTCCGCATCGGGCGGGCAGTCATCAGCGGGATCGTCCGGCATGGCGCGACCAGACAAACACCCGGAGCCGCCTGCAAGGGCCAACTCCGGGTGCTGAGCTGTTATGTTCCTGACTACTGGTGGTTGTAGGCCGACTCCCCGTGCTCCGTGGCATCGAGACCTTCGCGTTCGGCCTGTTCGGTAACGCGCAGGCCGATGGTCCTGCGCAGCGCGAACAGGAGCGCCACACTGACGCCGGCGGAGTAGGCAGCCGTATAAATGGCCGCCTGCAGTTGAGTCCCAAACGAAGCGGCATCATTGAGTCCCCCGAAGGATTTGTGGGCGAGGAACCCCAGAAGCACCGTGCCGACGAAGCCGCCGACGCCATGCACGCCAAAGACGTCGAGGGAGTCGTCGTATTGAAACCGCGTCTTCATTTTCACGGAGAAGAACCAGCAAACCGCGCCGGAAACCGCACCGATAACGAGCGCGCCGACGGGCCCCACACTGCCTGCCGCCGGCGTGATGGCCGCCAGTCCGGCAATGGAGCCGGTCGCTGCACCGAGTACCGTGGGCTTGCGCTGCACGATCCATTCGATGCCCATCCACACAAGGGTGGCCATGCAGGCGGACAGATGCGTCACCACGAGCGACATGCCCGCGGCACCGTTGGCCGCGAGTCCACTGCCGGCATTAAAGCCAAACCATCCCACCCACAGCATGGCGGCACCGGTGACGGTCATGGGGAGATTATGCGGCATGGTCGGCACTTTGCCGTGGTCCCGGCGCGGCCCCACCATGATGCAGGCCACCAGCGCGGCGACGCCTGCCGTAATATGCACGACGATGCCGCCCGCGTGATCAATTACCCCGGTCAGACCGAAGTAATTACCCTTGTACCACACCATATAGCAAACCGGCAAATAGACGAGCAGGCTCCAGAGCGTCATGAACAGGAGCAGCGCGGTGAATTTCATCCGCTCCACCACGGCACCGATGATGAGACCGGGCGTGATGACGAAGAACGTCATCTGATAGGCGAAATAGACCAGTTCCGGCACGCCGGTGGTCACGTTTTTGTGAAATGAATCAGGCGAGACTCCGCAAAGGAACGCCTTGCTGAGGTCGCCGATGAACGTCCCCTCCCCTGCAAACGCGAGCGAGTAGCCGCAGGCCAGCCACAGAAGGCTGAGAATGGCCGTGAGGGAGAAACACTGCATGAGCACCGAAAGCACATTCTTCGCCCGCACCAGACCGGCGTAAAAAAGAGCGAGGCCCGGTATCATCATGAACAGCACCAGAGCCGTGGAGGTCAGGAGCCATGCGGTGTTGCCGGTATCCACCGGTGGAGACAATTCAGGAGGCATAGTTGAGATAATAGTTGTGGCTGATTTCGGGAAACGGCAGATCAATCGGATGAGGACATTTCATGCCTATCGGGCTCAGATGGCAATGTGAAGAAAAACTTGCTCAAAAAATTTGTACGGGAAGATTACCCGCCTCTGTCGCGTCTTATGCAGCATGAAACCGCTCCTGATCGTCCTCACTGCCGTTCTGTTCCCGCTTTACCCCGCCTGCGCGGACGAGCCGAAAAAAGAGTCAGCCCCCGCCCCTGTCAAACCCGCTCCTGAAAAGAAAATGGAAACCATCACCCTCGGTGCCGGATGTTTCTGGTGTACGGAAGTCATCTTTCAGCGCATCAAAGGCGTGGATACCGTCGCCAGCGGCTACTCCAACGGACAAGTCAAGAACCCGACCTACAAGCAAGTCTGCCAGGGCGATACCGGTCATGCTGAGGTGGTCCAGGTCACCTATGATCCCGCGGTCATCACGACTGACAAGCTGCTTCACGTTTTCTTTGAACTCCACGATCCGACTACCCTCAACCGCCAGGGGAATGACTCCGGCACGCAGTACCGTTCTGGCATTTACTACCAAACTGACGAGCAGAAAGCCGTGGCTGAGAAGGTGAAGGCCGAATTGGACAAGAGCGGCAAGTTCAAGAGTCCCATCGTCACCGAGATCGTCAAACTGGACAACTACTCCAAGGCCGAAGACTACCACCAGAACTACTTCGACGAGAATTTCACCAAAGGCACCGGGCACTTCGGATACTGCAATGCCCTTATCGTTCCCAAGCTCAAGAAAATGGGACTGCTGAAGCCCGAGGAGAAGAAAGTAGCCGAAGGAGAATAAAGGCAATCCACTCCGGCGGCTGCCGGTTTCGAAATCACCACCGGCCTCACCTGCTGGCAGAGACGAGCCGTCGCTGCAATTCCCCGCGGACCTGCTGCGGCAGGTGATTTCTTGTGAGCGCTTCCTTGAGGCGGGCCATACCGCGGGCGCGGTGATGCTGCTCATTCTCAGCGCGGGAATGGAGGCGCGCCTGATACCAGGCGCTTTGCATCACGGCTTCGCGGTCGAACAATTCACGGAACGCTGCGTCCTTCATGCCGTGGCCCTGCCAGTTGCCGTGGACAATGATATGCAACAGTGCCTGCAGCGGCGGGATGGCGGCCTTCACAGAGCCGTCCTCGAAGTACATCCGCGCGGCCTTTTCCTGGCCCTCCGCGATGTGTTCCACACCGTCCACAAAATCAGTCAGGCTCTGCAGTTCCGGGCGCAGCATGTCTTCAGGGAAAACGGCAAGGGAATCACTGAAAACACGGCCAAAAAACCGCTGCACGAACTCAGCAGTGATACGATAGCCGAGGCGGCTCGCGGGAATGACGCGACCTTCGTGCGTGAAGTCGCGAACCACTTCGAGGCAGCCGTGATCAAGCAGCCATTCGGGATCACGCTCGTGCAGGTGCATGCGTGACCACACTTCCGGGATGGTGATGCTGATGTCGTGCTCCACGGCGTACTTGCTGCCGATATGCCCCGCGGCGGTGCTGAAGACGGGCATCTTTGTTTCGATGTAACTGAGCAGCGCGGCATTGAGATCGTGGACGGGAAGCAGCGCGTTGAACGGGCTCTTGGTCAGGGCTCCCTCGCTGCCGGCACCGGTGGTGCTCGGCGACTTCCCTGTCAGGCTGGCAATGAAGTCGGCGAAGAGTTCCGGCAGTTCCTGATAGTGAACCGGACCATAAACCGCAAGCGGACGCAGGCCGGAGCCGGGCACGGCGGGATTGTTCCGGCGTCCGGGCAGCGCGGCGTGAACGGGATTGAGCACCGGCGCGCCGCCCGGCAGACGGCGGTAAAGTCGCGCGCCCATCGCAGCGAGATATTCGGAACGGGGATTGAGCAGGTCGGGCCTTGTCTGGAGGTAGCGCGGGTTTTTGGTAGGCTTGCCATTCACCAGCCGCGGATTTGCGGTGCAGACGAAGAATGCCGGATGCTTCGTCACCGCGGCGCGCCGGATGAGATCCTGCATCGGCGGCGTGAACTGATCGAAGCGGATAACATCCTCCGTCATGTCCGCCGCGCTGCGGCACGACAGCGGCTCATAGTTGGAAAAGAAATGGCCGCTCTGCGCAAATTCCGCCTCCGTCTGCCGGTCATAGCCGCGGATGACGGCATCGTCCGGGCGCTGGAAGAGCCGGAACTCGCAGTTGTCAGAGAACTTGTAGGCCGGGGCACTGAGTTTCGGATGCAGGCCGGTCAATTTCGATGCCGGCACCGTGGTGGAAGCGGTGATGTCGTCCTCGCGCTGGAGTTTCACTGAAGGGGCAAAATCCTTCCGCAGCGAGAATGTCCGCCACGAACCGTCCTCAGCGAAGCCGACGCGCAGATAGCGCGTGGCCAGCGCCTGACCGTAGAATTTCAAGGTGTGTCCGGGCCTTCCGTCGATCACATCCACACTGAACCGGCTTTGCCAGTCCGCGCCCCACTCCCCGCGATAGCGGCGCTTCACCACGAGCACGAGATCACGAGCCGTAACGGGCAAAGACTTGAGCCATGCATTGTAGGCGTCCGTGTAGAGTTCGGAAGGCGTCAGGAGCCTGACCACTGAACCAAATGAGCGATCCGGATCGAGAATCGGGCGGCTGGGCCGGCGCGGCAGCCGGGGATTCTTGAACCGGTCACTGAAATCGCGGGCGATGACCTCCGCCGCGTATTTCATGTCCTCCTGAAAGTCACCCACGAGCACCGGTCCGGAGATCATGGCATCAGAAATGGGCTTGGAAATCTCACTCTTTCCACCGCCGGAAACGGTGCAGGGCTTGTGGCAAAAGGTACCTTCCGCCTGGGTACCCACCAGCCGCCAGCGCATCCCCTTCCCTGCCGGCTGCGCCATCTCCACCTTGTAGCCGCTGGGCATCACGAACGTCCGGCCCGGCAGCAGTTTCAAACTCACGGTTTCGCCGTCCGGCTTTTGCCAGGTCACCCGCTGTTCACGCAGGTCCATGCGGACATTCTCCGGCACATAAAAGATGTCAGGGAACAACCGGTCGGTGCCATAGCCATCGGCGTGAAGATCCATGCCCGCGGCATGAGTGGAACTGACCTCCGCCCAGGTATGATTCACCTCCGGCGTGAAATGACTCAATTGAAATGACTCGCCGAGGTCCGCCGACGGGAACACCAGCGCGCCACCGGCGTGCTCCTCCTCGCTGCGGTCTGAAAGATTCGACGCGAAGCTGATCTGCGTCTTCACCTCCTTCTTGCAGTAACCGTAATAGCTGTCCGCGATGAGCGTCACCATCACCCCGGAGGCATCGCGAATGGCGAGTTTGAAGGCGCCGCCGTCATTGTAGAGTTCGTCCTCGTTTTCCCAGCACATGCCGTCACGCTTCTGGGCCGGTGTCGCCTGCCTGACATGCGGCAGCCCGAGATCTATCTTCTTCAGCCGGATCAGGTGTGGCGCGAGAATGACCGCTCCGGAATGACCCGACCAGCCGTCTGGATCAAGGCGGGCGTCATTGAGAGGCAGGAAAGGATCGCCGGCATTGCCGAAGATGGTTTCCACGAAATCCAAATTGCTCACCAGCGTACCGGGCGCAAAAAACCGCGTCTCCATGCGCCGTTCCGGCATCACGCCGGGCACTTCCGGGCAGACGAGCGGACGGAGCATCAATGATACAAACGTCCGGACGCGTCCCTCCTCCGGTTGCGACGCGGTAAATGGCAGCAGCAGGAGTTCCGGCGGCGGACGCAGGGCATGATAGAGCAACCGCACCGCCGCGGCGCGCGGGACCGACTTTTTGTCCGCCGGCACCGGCAGCCCGCCTTCCGCGACGTGAAAGACGCCCTCCGTGGTGCGCCGGTCGGATGCGGGATTGTGACACACCCCCTGCACGACGCGCCATGAGGACAGGATTTCTGAATGGAATTCATCGCCGTCGATGGGCAGCGAAAGTTCCCGCGCCAGCCCGTGCCGGCTGAGATTCAGCGTCATCGCCGGCACCAGCGTCTCTCCGGGCGCAAATACCTTTTCCACTTCGCCAATAAAATAGCGCCGCAGGAAACCATCAATTGCCTGATCTACGGGTGCCAGCACCGCGCCAAGGGCTTTCAGCTTTTCACCGAGTCCGCTGATGAGCGACTGGCCCAGTTCGAGTGCCGGCGATGACACCGGCAGCGGCAGCGGCGGCGGCGGGAAGCCGCAGGAGGCGAGTTTGAGGCAAAGGTATTCCAGCAGGCGGGCACGATCCGGATGCGATGCGCCGTCAGCGTTCAGACCAAGTGAGAGAGCAGTGTGTTCCATTTATGTAGGGGAGGTTTCCAAAGCAATGCCCGTGCCAGAGAGGCACTCCAGCGGCCAAACAACGACGGGAAGGTGGCGCGAAAAAAGTACCGACGGGTGCATCGGCCCGGTTCGCCAGCCATCGAGCAGGGTGTTTTCGGCAATCTCGACCTCCGCGCGGTGCAGCGGCCAGCGCGGATGATGCACTTCCCCGCGATAGAGCCGGCCTTTTCCATCCGCCGTGTAGAGGCAATAGCGCTCTGTCGCCCAGATCTCGAAGGAATCCGCGTCCGCTTCGATCTTCTCCAGCGGCCGGTAACTCGCGCGAAACGCCCGTTCACCGCGGCGATGCGTGTAGTGAATCGTCTCCTCTTCCCGGCTTTCGGTCATCTCCGCATGGAAATAAGGCAGATGATAGAATGTCCGCGCGCCCCAAACCGCGAGGCGGTTCGGCACATCGAGGCTGAAGAACCACACGCCAGGTTTGCCATTCACCGTGACATAGGTGCGCACGTTGATTTCCGGAAAGTCGCTCAGCCAGCCGGGTGCCGGAAACCCGCGGCGCGTCACGCCCTTCATATCGAACGGCACCACCCCAATCCACGCCGCGCCCCCGTGGAGGTCAATCTCCACTCCCGGCGGCAGGTGCGGCCGCAACTCGTCCGGGGCGATCTCCCAATGAAGGAACGCGAGATCATTCCACTCCTGACGCATGATCCAATTGCGCTCGGGTAGCGGCCACGGGCGGTGGCTGGTGTGTAAGAGGGAGGCGTGCGGAGTCATCGGAAGTCACCGTGAACGGGACCGAAGCATCCGGCTACCGTTAACAGCGGGGCAGGATCCGGGCTTGAGAAATTCCAACACCATCACCGGCGCTTCTGACAGTGGCGGTAACCAGTTATCCCCTCTGCGCCGTCGCTGAATCCTTCCTCAACCATCACGGCGGCACTCCCCTGCGGCACGGCGGATTTTTGCTCGACTGTTCGCGGAGCAATGGTTGAGCAAAGTAGTTTCGGACCGCAGTCCGGACAGGCTCGCCGATTCTGAAATCGTGCGCGTCGGCCACGGGCCGAAGCCCTGAACCACTTTCTTCCGTGGAAAAATCCGCCGTGCCCCCGCGCTCAGGGCACCTTTTATCTGGCAAACAGCCGGAAATGCGCCGTATCCATCCAGCAAATCATGAAGTTTGCCAGTCTCCTCCTCCTCTGCCCCTTCCCCGTTTTCGCCGCCCTGCCTGCCGATCATGCCGAACGGATGACAAAAGGGCTGGCCCTGTTCAAGGAAACAGGACCGCTGCTGAAGGAACACTGCCTGCAATGTCACGGAGGCGAAAAGACGAAGGGCGATTTTGACCTGGCGACACGCGAAGGATTGCTCACCGGGGGCAAGGATGGGGTGGCCGTGGTGCCGTTCGATGCGGCGGGCAGCCGGCTCCTGAAACAATTGCGGCATGAGGAAGAGCCGCACATGCCTGACAAAAAGCCGCAACTGCCGGACAATGTCATCGCGAAGCTCGCCGCATGGATCGATCACGGAGCACCCTACGAAGCGCCGCTCGTCGCCGGCAAAGCGCCGCCGCGCGACAAATCGAAGGTCACAGACGAAGACCGCAAGTGGTGGGCATTTCAGCCACTGACGCATCCTCCTGTGCCGCTGGGTGCCGGGAATCCGATAGACGCCTTCCTCATGGCCCAGGCCGCGGAGAAAAACCTGTCGCTCAATCCTCCGGCTGATCCGCGGGCGCTCATCCGCCGGGCATCACTCGCCCTCACCGGCCTGCCGCCGACTCCGGAGGACGTGGAAGCGTTCGCCACGGCCTGTCAGGACTCTCAGCCCTCCACTCTCAACACTCAACTTTCCGCCCTCACCGACCGCTTCCTTGCTTCACCGCACTATGGCGAACGCTGGGCGCGGCACTGGCTCGACGTCGCGCGCTTCGCTGAGAGTTCCGGCTTCGAGCACGACTACGACCGGCCCAATGCCTGGCATTACCGCGATTTCGTCATCCGCGCGCTGAATGCCGACATGCCGTTCGATCAATTCGCGCAGTGGCAGATCGCCGGCGATGAATTCGCGCCGGGCAATGCGGAGGCGATGATGGCCACCGGATTCCTCGGCGCCGGCGTTTTTCCCACTCAGATCACGGCCAATGAGGTGGAGCGTGTGCGCTACGACGCGATGGATGACATGCTTTCCACCACCGGCTCGGCCATGCTCGGACTAACGATCGGTTGCGCGCGCTGTCATGACCACAAATATGATCCATTCCCCACGCAGGACTATTACCGGCTGCTCTCTACGTTCACCACCACGGTGCGCAGCAATGTGGACCTCGACGTGAACCCGGAGCGAGGCGCCGCCGCGAAGGAAAAACATAAGGCGGAACACAACAAACTGCTCGCGGAACGGGAGGCGTGGGAAAAGGAGACGCTGCGGCCGGCGTTCGAGAAATGGCTGGCTTCGAAACCCGGGGGCCTGCCCGCAAGTGGCTGGGCTCTGGCGGACGGCACCATCGTTTCCCGGGGCGGCGCGGCATTCCGCAAAATGCCGGACGGGTCGTGGCTGACGGAGGGGGCCAATGCGGCGGCGGATCATTATACGTTTACCACTTCCCTGCCCGCTGCCGGCGCTGCCCTAACCGCACTCAAACTGGAGGCCCTCGCGGATGCAACCATGTCCGGCAAAGGCCCCGGGCGCGCGGGCAACGGCAACTTTGCCCTGAGCCGTATCCGTGTGACCGCCGAAGCGCCAGGCGGGGCAGCGAAAGCCATCGCGCTGAAGCCAGGGGAGTTCACGCATCAGCAAAATGCGGGCGGACTGTCGGTGGCAAGTTCCCTTGACGACATTCCCACAACGGGGTGGGCCGTGGATGGACAGATTGGCAAAGACCACGCCGCCGTTTTTGTCTTCGCGGAGCCGGTGCCCGTGCCCGCGAAGGTGACAGTGACCCTGGAGTTCGCCGTGAACACCAGTCACAACATCGGACGCCCGCGGCTCTCCTTCGCGGCCGGGGGCCTGCCAAAAATCAACGAACCCGCGGCGCCGGCAGCCATCGCGGCGCTTAGCCCGAAGCTCGCCAACCCGGAGAATCTTGATAGCGCTGAGCGTCAGACTCTGTGGATGTGGTGGAAAGAGCGCCAGCCGGAATGGCTGGAGCGCGAACAAAAAATCGGGGCGCACGCCGCCGCCGTTCCAAAACCGGGCGAGCCGGTGCTGATCTGCGCGGAGGGATATGAGCCGCTCGTCATGCACTCACAGGGGCCACCGTTTTTGCCGGAGACACACATTCTGAAACGCGGCGACACCAACCAGAAAGCCGCCCCGGCGACGCAGAGTTTTCTCCAGGTACTGATGCGCAGCACGGACGAGAAACGCTGGCAGTGGTCGCCGCCCGCAGGCGCGAAGTCGTCAGGCCGCCGGCGTTCGCTGGCGAACTGGATGACTGACGTGGAGCAAGGCGCAGGCGCACTCATGGCCCGCGTCGCTGTGAACCGCCTCTGGCAGCATCACTTCGGCCGCGGCATTGTCGCCACTCCGAACGATTTCGGTAAAACCGGCACCCTGCCCTCGCATCCGGAACTGCTCGACTGGCTGGCGGGCGAACTCATTCGCAACGGCTGGAAGCTGAAGCCGATCCAGCGACTGATCGTGACGAGTCAGGCATGGCGGCAAAGCACCGCCACAGATGCCGCAATGCTGGCGGCGGATCCTGACAATACGCTTTTCCTCCGCGCCATGCCGCGCCGCCTTGAAGCCGAGGCCGCGCGTGACGCGATCCTGGCCGTGTCGGGACAGCTCGACCGCACGCTCTTCGGCAAAGGCACGCTCGACGAGAACAGCCGCCGCCGAAGCATTTACTTTACCGTGAAGCGCAGCCAGTTGGTGAACAGCATGGTCGTGTTCGATGCGCCGGAGCCGCTCGTCAGTCAGGGCATCCGCCCTGTGACAACCGTGGCCCCGCAGGCGCTCTTCCTGATGAACAGCCCGCAGGCGCGCGCCTGGGCCGCGGCGCTCGCCACGATGGCCTGGCCGGCAGGCAGCATTGAATCCCGTGTGCGTGACGCCACCATGCGCACTCTCGGCCGTGAGCCGACCGCAGTGGAACTCGCCGCCGTGCTCCCATTTCTTGAAAAACAAAAGGCACTGCACCGCGAGGCCGGTCATGCCGATGCGGAGCGGCAGGCATTCACGGACTACTGCCAGTCGCTGTTTGGGCTGAACGAGTTCCTCTACATACCCTGATCAGGTCAGGACGCTACGGCGTGCACGTGACTGACGGTCGGGATGAGGAAGACAAACTTTGTCAGGCCGCTGGCGCGTTCCTCCATGCGCTGCACGGTCGTCATCAGCACGCGGTTGAACATCT
>JANNVM010001196.1:0-6110 GCA_031414455.1 Verrucomicrobiota bacterium | reverse complement strand
GAGCCGGAAAGCGGTCACGGTGGCCGAGGTGCTGCGGCCCGCCGGTTATCGCACCTGCATGACTGGCAAGTGGCATGTCACTTCGGCCAGGGGTCCGAAATCGGATAACTCCAACTGGCCAGTCCAGCGCGGCTTCGACCGCTTCTATGGCACGATCACCGGCGCGGGCAGTTTCTACGATCCGGCCACCCTTTGCCGCGACAACAAGTTCATCACCCCGCTCAACGATCCGGACTACAAGCCAAAGCAGTATTACTACACCGACGCCATCAGCGACCACGCGGTGAAGTTCATGGAGGATCACGCCAGGGAACATGCGCAGAAACCGCTCTTCCTCTACGTCGCCTACACTAGCGCCCACTGGCCCATGCACGCGCTGCCGGAGGACATCGCCCGCTACAAGGGCCGCTATGACGCCGGCTACGACGCCGTCCGCCAGGCCCGGTTCAAACGGGCGCGGGAACTCCGCGTGCTCGATTCCCGCTGGGAAATGTCCCCCACGGTGGGTCAGTGGGATAACGTCAAGAACCGGGAGTGGGAAATCCAATGCATGGAGGTCTATGCCGCGATGGTGGAGTCGATGGACCGGGGCATCGGACGCATCGTCGCCGAGTTGAAACGGCAGGGCCGACTGGAGAACACGCTGTTTGTTTATCTGCAGGACAACGGGGGTTGCGCCGAGGGATTTGGCCGGAGTTCCAATGCGGACGAGGTCAAGGAAATGGTCATACAACCCATGGGGCCGGACGAACTCCAAACCAAAATCTGGCCGCCGATGCAGACGCGCGACGGCCGTCCGGTATTGACCGGTCCGGGCGTCGCTCCCGGCCCCGGGGATACTTACATCGCCTATGGCCGCGACTGGGCCAATGTGTCGAACACCCCGTTTCGTGGTTACAAGCATGATGGTCTGGAAGGCGGCATCAGCACGCCGTTTATCGTCCACTGGCCGGCGGGCATTCCCGAGTCGCGGCGCAATGCCGTGGTCAACTCCCCAGCGCATCTCATCGACCTGATGGCGACCTGCGTGGACGTGGCCAAGGCGTCGTATCCAAGGGAGTTCAAAGCCGAAAACATCCAACCGATGGAAGGCGTCAGCCTCGTGCCCGCATTCCTCGGCCGGGACTTGCAGCGCACCGCCCCGCTCGCATGGGAGCACCACGGGAACAGCGCCCTGCGCGACGGTAAATGGAAGATCGTTACCGAATACCGGGACAAACAACCCACCAAATGGGAACTCTACGACATGGAAGCCGACCGCACCGAACTTCACGACCTCGCCACCACACATCCGGAGAAACTCAAAGAACTGGCGGGCAAATGGCAGACCTGGGCGGATCGCATCGGCGTCCAGCCCTGGCCGTTGAAACGTCCTGAGAAATAGAAACCACCAAGGCAGTTTTCCAAAAACCAACGGCACTAAATGAAACCAAAAACCATCCTC
The DNA here is from genome assembly GCA_031414455.1 of Verrucomicrobiota bacterium. Lineage (GTDB taxonomy): Bacteria > Verrucomicrobiota > Verrucomicrobiia > Verrucomicrobiales > V1-33 > V1-33. The sequence continues at coordinate 4,666 of JANNVM010001196.1, read as the reverse complement.
CTCACCACTCTCTCTCTGCTGGCCGTCTGTGGCCTCGCGTTCGCTGCGGAAGCTGCTCCCGAAGGCGATCTCAAACCACTCCTGGGCGAACCAAAGATGGAGAAACAGCAGGTCTTTACGAGCGACCGTTTTCCCAACGTCGCAGTCGCCAAAGATGGCTCCGTGCTGGCAGTATGGAATGGCGTGAAGGTTCGGCGCAGTGAGGATGGCGGCGCGACGTGGGGGCCTGAAATCCCGATCGGGCCGGGATTCATGGGCGGTGGCGTTACCGTGAACGACGCCAACGGAGACGTCTTCGCGTTCGTGAGTGAGGGTCATCCGCCGAGCACGGAGAATATTTACCGCAGCCAGGATCATGGCCAGACATGGTTAGTCATGGACGCGGTGATCAAGCCGGACAGCAAAGGCAACAAGCCCGAGATGCACATGAACGATCACGGCATCACCCTGATGCGCGGCCCCCACAAAGGCCGCTTGATCCGCCCCTCCCGCTTCTATGCGAAGGCCAACCATCACAGCGAGTGGCCCAACCATTATACCAACGCCATCTACAGTGACGATGGCGGCAAAACATGGCTCACCAGCGAACCCTTTCCCGCCAACGGCACAGGCGAAGCCACGATTGCCGAGTTGTCCGACGGACGGATCTATTACAACTCCCGCCGCCACTGGGTGCCCGAGGGGGAAGATAACTCCACCCGCTGGACCGCCATGAGCGACGATGGCGGGGTCACCTGGAAGGATCTGGTCATGTGCAAGGACCTGCCCGACGGCCCGCGCGATACCGGTTATGGCTTGATGGGCGGCCTCGTGCGATTGCCCGTCAAGGACAAGGACATCCTCATCTTCAGCAACGTCGAGAGCCCCGGAGGCCGCCGCCATGGCACGGTCTGGGCCAGTTTCGACGGCGGCAAGTCCTGGCCGCTGAAGCGCCTCGTCACCGAAGGCGCCTTTGCCTACTCTTCCCTCAACGCGGGCCGTCCCGGCACGAAGAGTGAAGGCTGGATTTATCTGTTCTCCGAGGGTGCTGGCGGGGAAATGTGGCGCTTCAATCTGAGCTGGCTCCTCGCCGGAATCCTCACTGGTAATGGAGAAGTGCCGAAGTGGGTTGGGGAAATTCCTGCTGCCAGGCCAACTGCTAAAGCGGAGCCCGCCGAGGACGCCAGACATGAGTCGCTGGTTCCCGCTCCCCGCCTTGAAAAGTGGTGGTTTGCTCTCCACGCGGAAAGGATCGGGGATATGGCGGAGAAGGATATCGACCTGCTGATGATCGGGGACTCCATCACCCACGGGTTCGACTCCGTGGGTGCCAAGTACTGGAAGGAAGTCTTTGAGCCGAGGAAAGCCATCAACCTCGGATTCGGCGGCGACCGCACCCAGCATGTCCTCTGGCGGCTGGAGCATTTGCCCAAACTCAAAAAGGACCCGAAAGGCGCCGTCCTCCTTATCGGCACCAATAACATCGGCTGGGGCAGTGACACCCCGAAACAGGCCGCCGACGGGATCCAGACCATCGTCCACAAACTGCAGCAGCTTTATCCCACGACCAAAATCCTCGTCCTCGCCGTCTTTCCCAGGAGAGAAAAGCCCGACCATCCACACCGCAAACAAATCAACGAGATCAACTCCCTGCTCCCTGACCTGCTCAAGGACTTGAAAAACGTCAGCCTGCTGGACATCGGTCCAAAGTTTCTCGATGAAAAGGGCGTCCTGTCGAAAGAGATCGCCCCGGACACGACCCATCTGAGCGAGAAAGGCTTCGAAATCTGGACCAGGGCGCTCGAACCGGAACTGAAGAAACTGCTGGGGGAAGAGTGATGCCCGCCAAACGCCTCATAGCCGGCATCCTCATTCTCCTCTGCTCAAGCATGCCGGCACTGCACGCCGCGCCGCCCGCACCAGCCAGGCCCAATGTCCTCTTCATCGCCGTCGATGACCTCAACGACTACATCTCGCCGCTGGACAATCATCCCGGCGTCCGGACCCCGAACTTCGACCGGCTGGCAAAACGCTCCGTCACCTTCGCCAACGCTCACTGCCCCTCGCCCGCGTGCCATCCTTCGCGTCTCGCGGTGATGACGGGCGTGCATCCGGTGAAGTCCGGCATTTACGTCAATCTCTTCGGCGCCCACGGACCGCGCTGGCGCGAAGAATCACCCATGCTCAAGGATGCGGTCGTTCTTTCCCAACATTTTCGCGATCACGGCTACCGGGCCGTGGGCGGCGGAAAGATTTTCCACACCTTGCAGTGGACACCCGGCGACTCGCAAAACGATCCCACTGCGTGGGACGCCTACCGCGGCGACCCGCTCGACCCGATTTCCAAAGACTGGGTCCGTGCGAAGTTCGAGTCCGACGCGGAAATGGGGATCGGTCCGGACCGGCCACTCGGTCCCTCGAAACTCTTCGGTGCCGCCCCATTGAGTGTGCCCGATGAGCAGACAGGCGATCACATGGTGGTGGACTGGGCCATTGGAGAAATGCGCGCCCCGCAGCCCAAACCGCTCTTTCTGGCCGTCGGTCTCTTCCGTCCGCACATCCCCTTCGAAGTGCCGCAAAAGTGGTTCGACCTCTATCCATTATCCGAAGTGAAACTGCCCGTCATCCAGGCCAATGACCTTGCCGACACGCACGAGCCTGATCGCCGCAGTTGGCACAAGTGGGTCGTCGAAAATAAACAATGGGAGAAGCTCATGCAGGGATACCTGGCGAGCATCAGCTATGTGGACCACCAGGTCGGCCGCCTGCTCGACGCGCTGGATGCGTCGCCGATGAAAGACAACACCATCATTGTCCTGTGGAGCGACCACGGATTCCATATCGGGGAAAAGGAAAACTGGGAGAAGTTCGCGCTCTGGACCCAGACGACGCGCGTGCCGCTGTTCATCCACGCGCCCCGGCTCAGCCGCGACGGCCAGCAGACGCGCCAGCCCGCGACCCTAACCGATCTTTACCCCACCCTCTGTGAACTCGCCGGCCTGCCCGTGCCCGCGCAGTGCGACGGCGCCTCGCTCGTCCCGCAGTTAAAAAACCCCGACGCCCCGCGCGCCCGCACGTCGCTCACCTCCTACGTTTTCCACAAGGAGCAAACCGCCTCCCACGCCGTGTCGGATGCGCGTTACCGGTTCATCCGTTACGCGAACGACTTCGAGGAACTCTACGACCTGGAAACCGACCCTGACGAGTTCACCAACCGTGCGGGTGACCCCGCCCTCGCCGAAGTAAAAGCCCGGCTCGCCCAGGCCCTCCCCGCCAACCCCGCACCGAACCGCGGCAAGCCCACCAAATCCAAGTAACCTTGGAAGCGGCCACGGTCAGGCACAAATTCAAACTGTTCGCAATGATCTCAAAATTCCAGCGTGCGATGACCTCAGACGCATCCGGATTATCGGGTGGCAGGTTCACAATAATTTTTGGCGGCTTTACTCTAACTATTGAAAGGCTTGAAGGCTGTCCGTTGGTGTGGCCTGTTATTTTGTAATCTTAGTATCGTATTACCCATCCACCATGCCAGTCTTTCCTCTCCGCCATCCACTCATCCTGCTCGCCGGAAGTATGGGGCCCGGTCTGTCAGGGCTCGCCGCGGCGGAGCCGGTCAATTTCAGCCGCGAGGTGCTGCCCGTGCTCTCGGACCGGTGCTTTTATTGTCATGGGCCGGATGAAAAGCACCGGAAGGCGGATCTGCGGCTGGACGACGAGTCGGCGGCGACGGCGGTTGGGAAAAACGGGGCGGCCATCGTGCCCGGGGCACCAGAAAAGAGCCTGCTGGTGCAGCGGATGCTGTCGAAGGATCAGGACGAGTTGATGCCGCCGCCGGAGGCTCACAAGGATCTCACTCCGGCGCAGATCGCGACTCTGCAGCGGTGGATCGCGGAAGGAGCGCCGTGGGGAAAGCACTGGGCCTTCACGCCGCTGGAGCGCCCTGCGGTGACGCAGCCGGGGAATCCGGTGGATGCCTTGGTCGGCACGACCCTAATGCGCGAGGGATTGCAATTTTCCGCGGAGGCGGATGCCCGCACGCTGCTGCGCCGGGCGAGCCTGACGCTGATCGGTCTGCCCCCCGCTCCCGAGGAGATGGCCGCGTGGCTGGCGGATACTTCGCCCGCGGCATGGGAAAAGCAGGTGGACCGGCTGCTGGCCTCGCGGACCTATGGCGAGAGGATGGCATGGGACTGGATGGAAGCCGCCCGCTATGCGGATACGAATGGCTACCAGGGCGACCAGACCCGGACCATGTGGCCATGGCGGGACTGGGTGATCAGCGCCTTCAATCGCAACATGCCGTGGGATCAGTTCACCGTCTGGCAGCTCGCGGGAGATCTGCTTCCAAATGCCACCGACGAGCAGAAAATGGCCACGGCGTTTCTGCGGAATCATCCGATCAATGGCGAGGGTGGCCGTATCGCGGAAGAAAACCGGGTCGACTATGTTTTTGACATGACGGAGACCACCGGAACAGTTTGGCTGGCGCTCACGCTGAACTGCTGCCGCTGCCACGATCATAAATTCGACCCGCTGACGAACCGCGACTACTACAGCCTCACGGCCTTCTTTAATCAGACGCCGGTGAGCGGCGATGGCGGGAGCGGTCAGACGCCTCCCCTGTTGCGAATTGCACCTCCGGACGCTCCGCAGAGACTCGCTGAGGTGGAAAAGTCTCTAGCGG
>JANNVM010001195.1:0-9737 GCA_031414455.1 Verrucomicrobiota bacterium | reverse complement strand
TTCGCAGCGGCGGCGAGTGCGGAGCCGATGACGAAGTTCGCGGATTTCGGAGCGCTCCACTGGCTTCCGACCTTTGTGCGTGCGGTAATAACGGTCGTCGCATTGAGCAGGATGGAAGTGCCGGGTACGGGTTGATTGACGGTTAGGCGGGTCTTGAGGAAGAAGTCGGAGCTTGCGGCACCCTGATTCATGCCGTGGATCGCGATGACGTTGACGCCATTTCTGACGAGTGACTTGAAGGGCGAAAGGTCGTAGCTCACAAAAGCGGCGGCCGTGGTCGCGTCCGTGACCGTGCCGGTTGCGCTGGAATTCCATACCGCGGGATCGGGGGCGCGGACGGAGGCGACTTTGGTGCCATTGAGATAGGCGACGAAGCCGTCATCAATCTTCATTCCGAGAGTCAGTCCGTTGATGGCGCTGGTGCTGCTGAAGTTGAAAGGGAAGCGGAACCAGGCCGACGGATTCACATTGTAGAGGGCGGAACGCAGGTCAGTGGTGGTCTCGGGAAGGAATTCGCCACCGGCGGAATCGAAGCCGAGCCCATTCGTCCCCGCGGTCCATGCGGAATCGTCGAACGCTTCGGGGACCGCGGTCCATGTCAGCGCCAAACCGCCGTCTGCCGGGACGAAATAGCGGCAGGCGGCGTTGTCGTTGAGGAGGGTGGAGTCAACCGTGCCGCCGGAGAATTGCAACGCGCCGGGTGCGAACGAGCCGTTAGGCAGGCGGGGATCGCTGCCATCCATGGTGTAGTAGATCGTCCCGGCCGGCGCGGTCAGTAAGACCTCGAAACTCGCGGGCACCACCCCCCCGTCCACGTTGAAGGCGGGCCTGACCGGGAACTGGCTGTCGATCCACGCGACGCGGGCGGCGAGCCAGCCCTTGAGTTGGGCCACCTCGCCGGGCCAGCCGGTGACGCCGCCGGCAAAGGGACCTCCGTTAGGGAGGTCGGTTGTCCAGCGGGCAAAATTCCGCACCCGGGCCTCACTGACCTGCACCGCCATGGAATCAATGACGGCGTTCATGTTGGCGACCGAGAACGGCCCGCGGCGAAGCTGGAACCAGCGGTCAACGGCGCGCTGAAATTCCGCAGGCCGGGTACTCTGCACGGCGGGCGGAGCCTGCCCGTCGGCTGAGTATCCCAAAACCCGTCCATACCACGGATACTCACTGCTGAACCACGTGCGGCTGGAACCCGCGACATCCCAGACGAGCGGATTGGAGGCCCGGTCGTCGTTGTCGCAGCCCATCGTGCGGTCGAAATCCCAGATCGGTCCGCCGTTGATTTTCCCACCCCGGTCTTTGAAAAGCCAGGCGCTCAGCCGGCCCCAGTCCACGTTGAAGGCCAGAGTGTTGAGCCAGACATGATCGATGAAGGAATCCACATCGATGTATTCGGAGAAATGAAGGCCGGTCGCCGGGTTGATGCCGTTGGCCGCGGTCAGGGCGGCATTGGCTTCATTGCAGTAGGCGATGAGCCAGTTCTTTTGCGGGGGCGTGATGTAGTAGGCGTCGGGCTTGCGCGGGTCCGGGCCACCGTTGGGATAAACGTGGACCAGTGCGCCCATGCCGTTGACCGTGAATGTCGGATCGCCTGGGTCGGCGCGATCCTTCTTGAAGATGTAGCCGCCGGAAATGTCCGGCGCGGTCGTGATCGTGGCATTGAGTTCGGCCACATCAATCCGGTCGTCGTCCCGGTCGAGCGTGTGCATGAGCGAGTAAACGCCGAAGTAATCGGCCCCGCCGACGTCTCCGCCGGTGGAATTGTTGTAAACCTCCGTGAAGCGGGTTTCCGCCGCGTAACGTCCGGACTGCCGGCTGATCTCGTATATGAAGTCATTCCGGAAGAGCGCGTGATCGAACTGGTAGCCTCCATAGAGCACCCAGTCGTTCTCGCCTCCGAGACCGAGCGGATTGATGGAATTGGCCACCCAGTTCGTCTCTCCCCAGGCTTCGACGGACATTTGGTATTTTGGCCAGCCGCCACTGCTCGATCCGCGCTTTCTCACGCCCGTGCGGGTGACGAGATCGGGCGGGTTCAGGAGCGAACTGCGGGGATTGACCGCGCCTTTGGGTTCAAAAATGGCCATGACCATAACGCGGCGATCCGTGGAGCCGGTCTCGAAGGGTGCTCCCCCGCCGAAGCTGTCGAGCAGGATCATGGGCAGGTTCGAGGTCGCCGCCGCCGCGTCTGCCGCCAGTCGAAAATAGGCCTCTGTCCGCGATTTTGCATCAAGGGCTCCATTCAAAAACGCTTTGGCGCGAAGCTGCGTTGTGGCGGTGAGCGTTAGCGGCGTGGAATACACGGACGAGGGTGCCGCAGGATTGTCCGTGGGCACCGTTCCATTGGTGGTATAACGAATGAGCGCCCCCGGCGTGGCCACTGAGAGCGTGACTGTCATGGTGCCGGTGAAACCTTTCGTTGGCGGGGTGAAGTCCACACTCGCCGGCCTGGCGAGCTTCAATATGCCATTGGGTGCGCCTGGGGTCGGAGCGTTGAAAAATCCGTCGCGCAGCCCTCCGCTGAGATCCTGGAATTCGCCCTTCAACTCCGGCTGCAGAAGGATGTCCGAGCTTGCGATGGCGTCATTCAGGAGTTGGAAAGCGATGATGTTTTTGCCTGGCACCAGTTTTCCTGCGAAATTGAGAGCGCGGAGCGTGAAGGGATCCGTGGCGATGACTTCGCGGGCTGCGGTTGCCGCCGAGTTATAAAGGAGAGAAGCAGGAGCATTGTCGGTGGCCACGACCTGCCCGTTCAGCCACGCGACAAAGCCATCCTCGTGCCGGGTGGCCAATGTCAGGGTGACGATTTCCGCCGGATCGGTCACTTGGAAGGGGATGCGGATGAAGGCGGACGTATTTATGCTGCGCATTGCCGCACCCAGGTCTCCTCCGAGAGTCACGATGGGCGGAGCATAGCCGTAGCCAAGGGGGAGTGGATTGAGGGTCCACGTCGCATCATCGTAGGCCGGAACCCGCCAATCCTCCGTCACCGCAGCCAGCGGGATGAACCAGCGGGAATCCGATACCGCGGTGAAAAGCGTTCGCGTCTCAAGGGCACCGCCCGTTCCGCGTCCGTAGGAAATGTCCTCGTATTGATTCGGAAACGCGGGAGCAAAGGAATCCTCCAGAGTCAGTCCGTTCGGCTGCACCAGGGCGAGAAACTCCCCGTTTTCATTCAGGCTGAAATTGGTGTGCAGTTGCGCGCCCGCCACCGCCCGGTCTTTGCCCGACGCGAAAACGAGAAGGTAACCATTGGCCGCGACCGTCACGTCGGGAAACGTCCATTGCGACAGGAGCGCAGGATTGTCCGTCAGATGGTATCCGAGCAGCGAAACCGGGGCCGCCCCGTTGTTGTGGAGTTCGATCCAATCCGACCGCTGGCCATCGGCGTCGAGCAGACCGGTCTGATTGTCTGCCATGAACTCATTGATCGTCAGCGCCGCGTGCAGAGGAACGGACAGAAGAATCGCGAGGATCGGGAGGATCTTCATGGTTTGGAACGGGCTTTCAGCCCTCGGAAGCCCGGATATGGGCCGCCTGGGCCTGCCGGCCAGGGCTGTGTTGGAACGGGCCTTTGGCCCGGTCCGCATGGCCAGCGGGGCGGTCCTGAGTTTGAGTGCTTGTTTCATGGCGTGCGTTTATGTCGTCCGTTGCAAAGTCGATGTTGCCTTCCGTCCTGCCAGATCCGATGGCGCAAACACGCAGTGCTCCCGGTCTGCGGGGGTACGAAGTGACTGCGCGAGTTGTTTGAGAGGTTGCACGATTGTTGCTCTACAAAAGATTGCATAAAGTGCAATGATTTGTCCAGTCTTCACGCCCGCCGCCGCAACATCCCAGACCGACGGTTTCATCTCGGCCCGGAAGGGGATAAGTGCTCAAGCCTCTGCGCTCTATGGGCCTCTTTGCTAACCGCTGGAACACGTGGCGACGCCACGGGTGGCGGCGATCTTTACGGCCTTGGAAGGATTGTCGCCAAGAAGCTTTTCGTAAGCGGCTTTCGCTTCCGTTTTTTTGCCGGCAGCGAGAAAGTTCTCCGCGCATTCCAGCAATGAGTCCGCGATGGCGTCCTTCGTTCCGGGGCTCGCTTTGGCGGCTGTCAGGGCCTGATTCGCTGCCGGCGAACCGATCGCGCCGAGGGCGAAGGCGGCGGCACGGGCAAGGGCGGGATCGCTGTCGGCGAGAGTGGTTTGCAAAGCAGCGACCGCCGGTTCTTCATGGCGGGCTCCCAGCGACGAGGCGACGCCAATCTTGAGTTTTCCTCCGGCTTTGGGAAGTGCTTCCAGCAGCGCTTGTCCGGCTTCGGGTGCGGGGATGCTTTCCAGAGCGAAACGGGCCATGTGGGAGAGCTTTTCATCCGCCAGCAGCGTCGCGAGGGCCGGAACCGAGGCGGCGGTTCCGATCGTTCTGAGGGCACGGCACGCGGCATCTTTCGCAGCGCGCGGGGCTTCGCTTTTCAATACTTCTATCAGACGGGATTCCAGATCCTTGCGGGCCGCGGCGTCTCCGTGGGTGGAAACGATGGCCTCGTCGATAGGGTTGATGAGATTGGGGTCCATGCCCCAATCGTAGGTTTTCAATGTTTCAAATGCCTTGTCCAACATAATGAGTGTCCTTTACAGGGATGAGTGTTGCGGTTGAGATCAGAGGAGTCGTTTCACAGTTGCCACGGCTCGCGGCGGGCACGGTCGAGAAAGCGGTTCGCTTCTTCGTCACCGGTGAACCGTTGTTTGGCGGCGTCCCATTTGAGCGAACGTCCGAGGGTGTAGGCGATGATGCCGAGATGGCATACGGCCATGGTATTGACGGCGGATTCAAGGTCGCGAAATGGCTTCCCCCGGGTCTTGACGCATTCGACGAAGTCGCCGGTGATACCGCCATTGCCTGCGTATTTAGGGACCGGTTTGGGATCCTTCTTTTCACCCGGCGTCCCTTCGTAGCTCATGTTGCTTTTGCCGGGCATATTGTGGGTCAGCAGCACGCCGTTGGGGTACTTAAACGTCAGAAATTTCTTGCCGCCCTCATTCTGGTAAATGACCTCTGCCGGCTGGAGTTCCCTGACATCTATGGCGAAGGTCGCTCCGCCGAAATGATGCGCGCCCCAGTCGGTCATGCCCCCGCCGGAATAGTCAATGTATGAGCGCCAACTGCCGCCGCCGGTCGAGAAATTTCCGTCACAGCGTTTGGAATTGTAGGGTGCCCAGGGGGCGGGTCCGAGCCACATCTCCCAGTCCATGTCGTCCGGGCAGGGTTCAGGCGGAAGATTGCACGGCTGAGACAACGGACCGACCTCGACATTGATGGACTTGATCGGGCCGAACTCTCCCCGCCAGCAACGCTCGACGATGCCGCGGTAGTCTTCGAGGACCCGCTGGCTGCCGCCGGAAACAACACGGCCATAGCGCCGGGCGGTTTCCATCATGAGCGCTCCTTCGCGCAACGTCCGTGTCTCGGGCTTCTGGCAGAAGACGTCTTTGCCGGCGCGGCAGGCTTCGATGACCATGATGGCGTGCCAGTGGTCCGGAGTGGCAATGTGCACCGCATCAATGTCCGGACGGGCCAGCAGTTCGCGGAAGTCGTTGTAAGCCGTGCAGTCCTTGTTCTGATTCTTCGCATCCACCTGGTCCTTTGCCCTATCCCGGAATCCCTTCCGCACGTCGCATACGGCCACATATTGAACGTCATTTTTTCCGAGGAATGCTCCCAGATCGCCGCTTCCCATATTGCCGAGGCCGATGCCGCCCATGACAATGCGGCCGCTGGGAGCCGGGGTGTCGGCATTACCGAGGGCGCTGGAAGGGATGATGATGGGAAATCCGAGAGCGGCTGTCGCCGATCCCGCTGTTTTCAGGAAACTGCGGCGCGTGGTTTTGTTTTTGTCCATGGATTGCATCGTGTTAGTATGTGGAGGCTGAGGCGTCGAAGCCGGGAAGGAAGCGGGTGGTGCGGTGCTTGAGCTTTGCGTAGCCGTGCGACAAAGGATCCCGGCTGCAAGAAATCTTCTAAACGGTTTCACGGAAGCAGGGCCTGGAATCCAGTGCTTTGACCGGAGTCTTCAGAGAGTGAGTCTTCAGAGAGGCATGGTCTTTTAAGCAGCGGGTCTGTCCGGCCGGGGGGATCGCTGGCGATTCGCGACGCGAAATCATCTGGTGACGCTGAGCGTCACCGGCGTGCCGGTGATCTTCAGTCCGGTAATCGTGATGATCCCCTGTGCGTCAGTTTTGCCATCGCCCGTGGCGGTGCCGAAGGTCCATTTGAAGGGGTCGCCGGGTTTCAGTCGGAAATTCTGGAGACGGCGCAGCGTGACGTCCGCGCCGGCCTCCCCGGGGATTTCAAATTTTGTGGTCACTTCCCCCGCGGAAACGAGGAAGAGTGACATTGAGGCTTTGTCCGCGGTGTCGCTGATGTTTTTCCAGCGGAAGAAGGCATTGATCTGTCCCGAAGCGGCGTTTTCCAGATCGTCGGGCCATGGAAGTTTGGAGTTGTTGGAAGCGTTGGTGAACGCGGCGTAGGGTTCGTTCTTTTTGACGTCCAGCCAGGCGAAGGAATTGATCAGGTCGTTCGTCTTCATGATCCCGGCGGAGTTGTTGGCATGCCCGAATGGTCCCCAATAAAAGTAGAGCGCGTATCTCCGCTCATTCATCGCCGTCACAAAACGATCGTGCCCGGCGGACCAGCCGTCGTTCTGCGCGGAATAGTCGATGCAGACGGGCGGCTCGGGCAGCGTCACGTTTTCCGGAACCGTCTCCGGCGGGAAATACATGCGATTGGAGACGTGCTCGATTCCCGCCGGGACATTGGCCTTGATCGCGGCGAACACATCGCCGTGGCGCATGCCGATGCCGAGCGTGCCGCTGCCGCCCATGGAATTTCCGGACAGGTAAACGCGATTGGGGTCGATGCCGTATTTTTGAATCACCCATTTCACCGTGCTGATTACGCGCTTTTCCACAGGCGTCGGATCGCCGCCGGAGTTCTTTTTGGTCAGCCCTTGATCTCCCTGATGCATTCCGCCCCACCACCAGTCGCCCTGGTTCTTGCGGAAAGAGGAGTAACGGGCGATAAGCGAGTGATATTGAGAGGGTGATGATTTCAGAGACGGCCCGTTCACAGGCATTACACATACGCCGCGATGTCGGCGATGGATTGGGCGGCGAGGCCGGGGACGGGGATTCCGCCACCGGCAGGAACGGGGCTTTTCGCTCCCGTGATTTCTGCGAGCAGTTTGAAATACCCGCGCTTTCTTTCGCTGCTCAGGCCCCGGTTGACCGGGACACAAGTGCAGGCAGACGATGGAGGGGCGCATCAGGTTTGGTCTGTCGCATCGCGGGGAGATGCAAGTCCCTGCTCACCGCAGGCACGGATGACTCTCAACCAATTTCGTGAGATTCGCCGGTAAGTTGCACCCTGCGGCGACATCTATTCCAGCGGCCTTTCGTTCACTCCGCCACCATTCCCTTATGCCTCCACTGCGCCCCCTCGTTTCCCCGGCATTGTTCCTCTGCCAATTCCTCGGTCTTGTCTCATTGGCTCAGGATCCAGTGCCGCTCTTCGATGCCGCGACGAAATTGGATCCCGCGATCACCGAGGACACTCCGGAAGCACTGATCACCCGCGTCGCCGACCGGGCGCGGGACCGTCATGCGCGGGAGGCGGAGTTTCATTCCTACGACCATTACCTCTCTTTCTATTGGGAGGAGCGGAGCATCAGCATTGAGATCGTGGACCGCGTGGCCAAGGGCGGGAAGGACATTGTGTTTAACTACGACACGCTCACTGAGTTGGGAGAGCCGGAATTCCGTGCGTTCTACCGCGGCGTTGGCACGGTAGCGGAATATCACTTCAACAAACTCGCGCCGATGATCGCGCCGAACCGTTACTCAGCGACGGTTTCGACGAATGTGGTCGAAAAGCGGGCGCTGCAGCCCGGCGACCGCATCGAAATCGAAATCAGTCAGTTCATCAAAGCGCCAAAGAACGGGCGTAAGAATTACTACGGCACCGCGATGCTCTACGTAGTCGGGAAGGGGATCGTACCGTGGAAGGGTGAGGGCGAGCGGCTCGACTCTGTGCCGCTACCGGACGCGGCGCTGCCTGGTGGCGGAACGACGCTTCCCTATCAATACAGCAATGAGCCGGAGCATCGCTTCAAGCAGATGGCGGGGAACATCGCACCCGTGAGTGCGCAGCCGTTCCTGCTCGGGCGGCGGCTGCATCACACGGACTTCGCCAGCGGCAAACACTCGGAGAGCGGCAATCCGAATGATGATGAGCAGTCTGGAAAACTCGGGCCCCAATTCGTCGCGCAAAGCTGCGTGGCTTGTCATGCCAACAACGGCCGTGCGCTGCCGCCGGCAGTTGGTGCGCCGATGTTGTCCACGGTGGTGAAAGTGAGCGCCGATGTAAAAGGCGCGCCGCACCGGACGCTTGGCACCGCGCTGCAGCCGCAGTCGGTGAGCGGGAACGCGGAGGGCAGCGCTACCATCGCCCGCTGGCAAACGATCGGGGGCCAATACGGCGACGGCACCCCCTTCACGCTGAGAAAGCCGGTATATGCGTGGAAAGGTGAAGCGCCGTCCAACTTCTCCGTACGCCTCACGCCGCAGTTGGTCGGGCTGGGACTTCTGGAGGCTGTGAGTGAAAGCACCATCCTCGCGCTCACCGATTCTGACGATGCCAACACGGACGGCATCAGCGGCCGCGCGCAAATCGTGGCCGATCCGGAGACACAGCAGTTACGCCTCGGGCGCTTGGGCTACAAGGCCGCGCAGCCGCGCCTGAGTCATCAGATCGCCCACGCGTTCAACAGCGACATGGGCGTGACCACTTCCATTTTCCCGGCACTCGACGGCGAGGAGATCACGAAAACCCGGGAGCCCGAACTTTCCGATGCTGATCTGGCGCACCTCACGCGGTATGTCGCGACCCTCGGCGTGAGCGCCCGCCGCGACTTTGCGAATGCAGAGGTGCAGCGCGGGGAGCAACTTTTTGCCGACGCGGCCTGCACCGCCTGCCACACGCCGAAACTTGCCACCAGTCCCTACCATCCCTTCGCCGAATTGCGCGGCCAAAACATCCAGCCCTTCACCGATCTGCTCCTCCACGACATGGGCGAAGGGCTGGCGGACAATTTCAGTGAACAGGCGGCCTCCGGTTCCGAATGGCGCACCGCTCCTCTGTGGAGCATCGGTCTGACCGCCGGCGTGAGCGGAGGCGAAGCTTTTCTCCACGACGGACGGGCTCGCACTCTTGAGGAAGCCATCCTGTGGCACGGCGGGGAAGGGGAGAAGGCGAAGGAAACTTTCCGCGCCTTGCCGGCCGCTGACCGCGCGGCGCTGGTGACGTTTCTAAAGTCACTCTGAGGCCGGGCTGGGTGGTGTCTTATAACACCAAATCGAAGGACTTGTAAGGCGAAAGGTCGTGCAGAAGCACGTCCCTACCCTCAATCGTCGAAGGGTAGGGACATGCTTCTGCATGTCCTCCGCAGTCCCTGGGAACGGGGCAGTTCAGTTATGAGACACCACCTAGGGTGCATCGGGCGGAATCAACGGCTTCGGGTTGGCTGTGCGACCCGGTTCGCGGCAGCCGGGGCCGATGCCTTCGGTTCCGAGATCGTCTTTGGTTTCGGTGACGAGCGCCTGGAGTTTGGCAACGATTTCGGGATTCGCGGCAGCGTCGTCGGTGGATTCTCCGATGTCGGTCTTAAGGTTGTAAAGCCGGGGTGTGAAGTTTTGCCCGGC
>JANNVM010001194.1:0-7026 GCA_031414455.1 Verrucomicrobiota bacterium | reverse complement strand
GGCCACCGGCACCGGCGGATTTCCCATCCCCCCGTGGCTCGCCGACAACACCACGTCGGCATGGACGACGACTCTGAATCCCGTCACGCCGCTCGGGCCTGGCTCGAACGGAAATGCCGGGATCTGGGCAGATTACCACTATCAGACGACGTTCAGCATGTCGGGCCTGAATCCGGCGACCACCATCGTCTCCGGTCAAGTCAGCTACGACAACTTCCTCCAGGACGTGCTCCTCAATGGTCAGTCCACGGGGATCATTGCCGATGCCAACAATCCCGGTCCGAGCTTCGGGGGGTGGCTGCCCTTCTCCTTCGATGCCGCGGATATCAGCCTGCTCAACGGGGGCGTCAACACGCTGACATTTATCGTCCGCAGCGCTCAGGGAGACGGATTGGAAGACTATACCGGCCTGCGCGTGGAATTTCTCCAGCGCACAGCAGATGCCATTCCAGAGCCGGCTTCTCTGAGCCTGCTGGGCATCGGTCTCCTGGCCCTGCGCCGGCGCCGCTGATTCCCGTTCGGATCAGGGCGGACGATCCTTCCCATGCGGATTCGCCAGCGGCGGGTCCGCATTTCTTTTTTGGAGCCGATGATGGAAAGCGCCCTGCTGAGCGCCCCTGCAGTCGGTACTTCCCGGGAGGGCCTGCTTCCGGTAGCCTTGACTGCAACGCCCCCAACCCATGCTCTTGAATCTCCGCTCCGCTCTCTCCGTGCTGTGCTGCACCATCCCGCTTTTCGCGGGGTCTGTCAGTGCACAGACCGTTCTCACCGACCCGTTCTCCCATGAGGGCGGAGCCGCCGGAACCCTAACTAACGATCCCAACGCCGCCGTGCCGGGCCGCCAGGCGGGCGGATTGCTCACCACCAGCTATACGCCCGCCACCACCGGTGACACGACCAACTCCGCTCATCTGGAGGAATCCAACGCGGCTCTGGCCAGCGATTGTCTGCTGCTGCGCACAAAACATCTTGCGGCCGCCAGCAGTCAGAGCGCGCTGAGGGCCGTGGTGAATCTCGGACCTCAGGTGGCGAACTCCAAATGGCAGATCACGTTTCGCGGGCGTCTCCAGCGCGCCGATGCCGGCATTACCGACGGCTGGCTGGCGTGCAGCGTCGGCGACAGTGCCGCCACGACCGGTCCCAACAACGCTTCCGCCGATTTCGCCATGCTCGTCAGCGGCCCCGCGGGCTACCTTGCCTACGGGGACAATGGGCAACTGGCCAGCGGCGCCGCGAACACCCTGAAAACCGGCGGCCTATGGGACGAGACATGGACGCTGACGCTGATCGTTGACGAACTGCTGCCGCAGGCCAAAGCGTCGGCGGTGTTCACTGCCGGGGCCGCTCCCGTCAATCTCGGGCCGTGGAACATCACCTTCGACAACACGACCACCCGGACTTTCGAACTGCGAGCCCACCAGACCGGCGGAGCCGCCGCTCCGGTCGGGGCGCTGCTGGATGCACGCCTTGATGATCTGGCCGTCACGATCCTGCAGGGACCACCGACTATTCCAGTGATAACGACGGCCATCGCCCCGCGCACCGTGTGGGCGGGTGATCCGGCGACATTCAGTGTGCAGGCGGTGGGCCAGGGCACCCTGACTTATGAGTGGCGGGTGAATGGAGAACTCGTGAGCGGCGCGACATCGTCCACCCTGACGCTCAGCGCGGCGGCGCTGGCCAATGCCGGCACGGTGGAGGTGCGAGTGACCGGCAGCGCGGGATCCACCACATCCTCGGCGATGCTGACGGTTATCGTCCCGACCCGGCAACAGCGGACCTACGAGGAAACGGGCCCCTCCAACCGGCGCACGGCGCTCAGCTTTTCGGAGATCATGTTTCATCCGGCTCCGCAGCCGGGAGGAAAGAACATCGAGTTTCTTGAGCTGACGAATACGAATCCCTATTTCGAGGACCTGAGCGGGTACGAGATCACCGGTGACGTGAACTACACCTTTCCTGACGGAACCCAGATTCCATCCAAAGGGCGGCTCGTGATTGCCGCCGTCCCCGCAGACGTGGCCTCCACTTACAGCCTGACAAGTGTCCTCGGCCCGTGGACCGGTGCGCTGTCGAATGAAGGCGGAACGGTTCGGTTGCGAAAAGCTTCGGGAGGCGTGGTCCTGGAAAGCACATGGCAGGGAGACTCGACGCGCTGGCCCGCCGCGGCGGACGGCGCGGGGCATTCGCTCGTGCTGGCCCGTCCGAGCTACGGCGAGGACGCGCTGGAGGCGTATGAAGCCAGCGCCGCCGCCGGAGGTTCGCCGGGGGCGTCCGATCCGGTGCCGGCCAGCCCGCTCGATTTCATTCTCATCAACGAAATTCTGGCGCACACTTCGCCGGCATCGGGGCTGACGGATTTCATCGAACTCTACAACGCCGGTCCGCTGGCGGTGGACATCTCCGGATGCTGGCTGAGCGATGATCCGTCCGTGCTGAACAAAGTGGAAATTCCATCAGGGACGGTGCTGGCGGCCTACAGCTATTATGTGGCGGAGCCGGCCGCCTTCAGTCTCAGGGCCGCAGGCGAGACCGTCTATTTTTCCAATCCGGAGCGGACCCGGGTGCTCGACGCCGTGCGCTATGACGGAATGGAGGACGGCGTCTCCACGGGCCGCATCCCTAACGGTGAGGGGCCATTGCGGCTTCTGATGACACGCACCCCGGGTGCTTCGAATGCGAAACTTCTCCGCGGCCCGGTGGTTGTCAGTGAAATCATGTTCCATCCCCTGAGCGCCGGCGGCACGGAAGACGAGTGGATCGAGCTGACAAACCGGAGCGCTGCACCCGTCGATCTCAGCGGCTGGAAATTCACCGGCGGCGTGGATTTCATTTTCCCTGCGGGCACCACGCTGGCACCGGGAACGGCTCTGGCGGTGGCGAAGAATGCGGTGCGCACCCGGGCGAATCATCCGGCACTCGATCCGGCGCAAGTGCTGGGAGATTACGGAGGATCACTGTCGAATAATGGTGAGCGCATTCAGTTGTCCCGCCCGGTCGCGGATTCCACGGTGCCCGGCGAGACCTTCATGGCGACGGTGGATGAAGCGATCTACGCCGGGGCCAGTGACACCTCACGCTGGGCCGATGGCGGCGGCAGCAGTCTTGAACTAACACATCTCGACGGCGATCCTTTCCTGGCCTCCAACTGGGCGGACAGCGACGAGACCGCCAAGGCACCGTGGACGACCGTCGAAATCACCGGAAGGCTGGAGCTGAACAATCCCGGCGTGCCCGCCACACTCATCAATCAGGTCCAGATGTTTCTCATGGGCGAGGGCGAGGCCATGGTGGACGATGTGGAAGTGATCCCGCCGGCCGGGGGAAATGTGATGACCAACGGCGGTTTCGAGAGCGGCCAGTCGCCATGGGTTTTTCAGGGCAATCAGAACCGGTCAACAGTCGTCACAAGCGGCGCCCTTACAGGAACGCGCGCCCTGATATTGCGGGCCAGCGACCGGGGCGGACCCGACGGCAACCGCGTGCGCGGCACGTTCTCTCCGGCCCTGACGGCGGCCACCAATTCCACGCTGCGTGCCAAAGTCCGCTGGCTGCGGGGACATCCGGAAATCATTTTGCGCCTGCGCGGCGCATGGCTCGAAACGCTCGGCACTCTGACAGTTCCCGCGAATACCGGCACCCCCGGCACCGCGAACAGCCAGGCTGTGGCGAATGCCCTGCCCTGTATTTCAGGGGTCACCACGCGCCCGATACTCCCGCTGGCGAATGCTCCGTTCCGGGTCATGGCCCGGGCGCAGGACCGCGACGGGGTGACCGCCATGAATCTGCGCTACCGGATCGATCCCTCGCCCACGCTGATTACCGTGGCGATGCGGGATGACGGCGCCTCCGGAGATATCATCGCGGGCGACAGCGTCTTCACGGGCTCCGTGCCGGCGCAGGCTGCCGGGACTCGCGTCGCGTTCCGCTGCGAGGCCACTGACGGAGGGGCCGTGCCCGCGGTGATCACGTTCCCCGCCAGCGCCGCCGGCGAGTGCCTTTCCCGCGTGGGAGATGTGGTGCAGGACGGCGATTTCGCAGCCTACCGGCTGTGGATGACCACTGCCAAAGTGAATACATGGACGTCGCGCGAGAAATTCGGGAATGAGCCGCTGGATGCGACGTTCGTTTACGCCAACCAGCGGATCATATACGGCACGGGCAACCACTATGGCGGCAGCGAGGCCTCCACGCCTGGTGCCAGTGGCCCCACGGGCGGATCAATCCTTGGCTATCACATTCTCATGCCGCCGGGGACGACCCTGCTGCGCGATGACCAGCTTCTCCTCGACAATCCCGCCACCCGCGACCCGACCGGCCAGCGCGAGCAACTCATGTTCTGGTTCCTCGAAAAGCTGAAGCTCCCCAACCTTCACCGCCGCTATGTCCATTTGTTTTTCAACGGAGTGCGGCGGGCATTCCTCCAGGAGGATGTGCAGCGCCCTGGCGGGCAGATTCTTGATGAGTGGTTCCGCGACGACAGCGATGGCTCGCTCTACAAGACTAACAACTGGTCGGAAGTCGATGACGCCGCCAATGCCGTGGCCGCTCCCAGTCAGGGGAATCTCATCCGCCACTACGACAGCGGCGGACAGCACAAGGCCGCCTGTTACCGCTGGAACTGGAATCCCCGGGCGACGGACACCTTCGCGGACATGACTCCCTTCTATCAACTGGTGGATGCGCTCATCACGCCGGCCGGGGCCGCTTACGAACCCGCGGTCCGGGCAAAGGTGGACACGACACAATGGATGCGCACCTTCGCCATGAACGACCTCGGCAGTTACTGGGACGGCTTCGGCAACGGGAACAAGAAGAATTCCTACCTTTACAAGCCGCAGAACTCAGGCTGGAAAGTGCTCTCATGGGATTTCGATGTCGGCCTCGGTGTTTTCGGCGACAGTCCCACCGCGGGGCTCTTTGACGGAAGTGCCGATCCGCAACTGACAAGACTGAATGCCTATCCGGCGTTCCGCCGCGAATACTGGCGCACGTTTTCGGATGCGCTGGGAACGTTCTTCTCCGGCGCAGCCGTCACGCCATTTCTGCAAAGCCGGTGGACGGCCTTTCAGGCCAACGGCATCGGAGCGACCTCGCCATTCGTGGCCAGCGGAGCCTACGGTCTGAGCGTTCCCGCGTGGGTTGACCAGCGTCGCGCTTTTCTGATCAGCCAAATGAGCGGCCTGTCCACGGCGTTCGTCATCACCGCGCCGGCGAACGATTCCACAGTCGCCACAGCCGCCGTGACCCTCAGCGGCCAGGCACCGGTCAGTGTGGCCACGCTCTACGCCAACGACCGGATCCTAACTCCCTCATGGAGCACGGTTACGGGCTGGACCGCGCCCTTCACCCTGACCGCCGGAGTGAACGATCTCGTCATCCGCGGAGTGGACGGAGCCGGCCATGAAATCGCCCGGACCACACTGCGCCTGACCTTCAACGGCACCAATAACTGGCCCGCTGTCAAAATCAACGAATGGATGGCCTCCAACAATGCTCTGGGCACGGTCAAAGATCCCGCTGACAACAGTCCGGACGACTGGTTCGAACTCTTCAACCCCACGGGCGCTTCCGTCAATCTCGCGGGTTGGACCCTGACAGACACGCCGGTATCCCCGCAACTGTTCACCATTCCGGCTGGCGTCACGATCGCCGCCGGAGGCCGCCTCACGGTGTGGGCCGACGACACCGTCAGTCAGACCGGCCCCGGCCAGTTGCATGTCCCGTTCAAGCTCAGCGGCGACGGCGAGAGCATTGCTCTTTTTGCTCCCGACGGAACCCTCATCGACAGCGTCACCTTCGGGCCGCAAGCCGCCAATATAGCCCGCGGGCGCTCTCCCGATGGTGGCGATGATATCGATTTCCTCGTCTCCGCGACTCCAGGATCAGCGAATGCCGCCGGTGCCGGCCCCGTGCTCGTCAACATGACTCCCGGCGCCGCCGGACCCGTCTTCACCGTGCCGACCATCCCGGGATTCCTCTATCGCATCGAGTTCACCCCCTCCCTGGACGCCTCATCCTGGTCTCCACTGCAGCCGGACGTCCGGGCGACCGAAAGCAGCCTCACGCTAACCGATCCTGTCTTCCCGCCGGTCCTCCGGCGGTTTTACAGGGCAGTGCGCACACCCTAGCCGGGCCATCGGCAGAGGCCACGGCAGTTCGGGCGTTTGGCCCGCGTGCATAAAATCCGGCAGCCGGACGCCCTTTAGAACAGCATTTTCCAACGCAATGGATGCGAGTCCCTGCGGCCAGCCTCCCGCGCTCTTTCCGGGTGAATTCCGGAAGCCCCTCGACTTCCATCCCATTGAAAAATATGCGCAGAAAATCGGACTGGATGCGCAGCGGAGCCGTGAATCTCCTCCAGACTCCCATGCAAGCGAGCCCTGCTTTATCCAAACAACCACCATAGAACTCCGCTGCTCGATCAGTGTTAATCAACTGAGGTCGATTGCTGCATTCCTCATTCCCATCCCATGAAGTCGATCGAAATTCTCCTTCTTTCCCAGAAAGACATCATCGCTCTGAATCTTGATCCGCAGACCGTCATTGGGGCTGTCGAGCAGGCGATGCTGGAGCATTCCCATGGCACCTTTGAGATGCATCCGAAAATCGGAGTGCATCCCACCGGCACCGATCCTGACAATTTCATCCACGCGATGCCGGCCTATTTGAAGCAACTGGGTGCCTGTGGCTTGAAGTGGGTGGGAGGCTTTGCCAAAAATCCTCAGAGCGGCCTGCCCAACATCACGGGAATCCAGGTCTGCAACGATGTGGATACCGGGGTGCCGCTGGCGGTAATGGATTGCGCTTATCTGACCGGCTTGCGAACTGCGGCCGTAAGTACGGTCATCGCGAAGCGGTGCGCCCTGCCCGGCTCATCAGTGCTGGCCCTGTGCGGGTGCGGATTCCAGGGCGGCATGCACCTGCGGTATCTGCTGCACTCCCTGCCAAATATTCGCGCCGTGCGATTCTACGATGTCCGCCCTCAAGCAGCGGCCGCCTTGTCAGAGCGGGCGAAAGCAGAGG